>NZ_JBMYBT010000110.1:0-34951 GCF_053993635.1 Desulfothermus sp.
GTGGAAAATATTATTTTCTTTCCCGTCCCCGTAGGTTTGGTAAGAGTTTGTTTTTGGATACCTTATCAGAGATATTTTTAGGTAATAAGGAGTTATTTAATGGACTTTATATTTATGACAAGTATGCTTTTGTTCCCCATCCCGTGATAAGGATAAGTTTTGGAAGTGGAGATTTTGCAGAAGAGGAGACAATATACAGGAAGATAAATTACAATAAGGAACTAATAGGAGTTAGTTTCCACAAATATATTTGAGTACTAACTTTATTTATGTATATTGAATTTTTTTTAATAAGAGAGGATGTTAAATTGTAATTTGTGGCTTGATTAAAAAAATCAAATGCACCTTCTCTTTTGGGGGTAGATATATAGGCTGTTCCTCCTTTTTTTAAAGTATAAATGATAAATTTAAGTACTGGTATATGAAACCTTTTTTCATATAAAATATCTGATGCCACTATTATGTCTAGGCTATGTTTTTTAAAACATGGACATCTCCAGTCACCTTTAATACAAACAGGATAGGAAAGTTTGTTTGTTGAAAAGTTCTTTTTTAAAAAAACAAGGGATTCAAATATGATATCTTGAGAATATACAATAGCCTGTGAATATTTTAAGGCCATTGATACAAGACCAAGTCCACATCCAAGATCAAGACACTTTTTCCCTTTGAATTTATGGGGATTTGTTAAGATAAACTTTCCCAGTAAAAGAGACGATGGCCAAAGTTCAGACCAATATGGGATTTCATCTTCTGAGAATTCATTTTCCCTTGAAATTTTTTCCCAATATACTTCCAGATCCATAGGACCTGATATGGTAAATGACTTTTTTCTAAGTCTTATATTAATTTCCATATACCTTCTCATTTACCATTCAAGCACCTGCCAGTTCCATATATGTGTCAATGTTGCAAAATGGGCCTTAAATTCCCTTTTATCTATGCCCATAGAGTTACAAATCTCCTTTAAACCAAGTGGGTTTTTTTCCTTTTTAGTTAACTTTGTGGAGCACCTCTCACATTTCATGCCCCACCTCCTTTTTTTCTTCTGGTGATCTCTTTTGTAAAAAATTTGTTTTTATTCATAATTGTCAAACCAGCTCAGGTCAATATGTATTGTAGTAAGTTTGTTTACTGTGTTAATATTTCTTTGGCCATAACAATTAAATGCTCTTAAGTTTTTGATAGTAAACACTTTTTTAGATTGTTATGCATATTTTATAAAATCCTCTTGACAAAAGCATATGTTTTGGGATTATGTGGAGTGAAGTGGAGACTAGTGGAGATGTTTAGAGGACATGTTTATCGTACCCTGGATACCAAGGGCAGATTAATACTCCCGCCAGAATTTAGGGAGATAGTTTTATCCCAGGATGAAGCAGGGCGTATTATGCTGACTAATCTTGATGGATGTGTAGTTGGCTATACATATCCCAAATGGCTTGAATTGGAACAGAGTTTTAATGAGATAAATCTGTTAAATAGAAGACTTAGAGACTTTCAAAGATTTTTTATATCTGGAGCAAAAGAAGTGGTAATGGACAGCCAGGGAAGAATACTTCTTCCTCCACATTTGAGAAAATACGCTAAATTAAATCGAGAAATTGTTTTGGCTGGAGTTGGACACAAATTTGAGATCTGGGATCAGGAGAGGTTTGAGATGCAGATCAGTAAGGTGGAAGAAGATTTTGATTCCCTTATAGATGATTTATATCAAAATGGTTATGAGTTGAAAATTTAAAATGTGTAATATTGATGGTAAAAAAGATGTTCATATACCAGTTTTAAAGAATGAGGCGATTGAGTACCTTAATATCAAAAAAGGAGGATATTATTTAGATGGAACCATTGGCTGTGCTGGGCATACAATTTCAATGTTGGAGAAAGTCAAGGGTGATATCTTTGTCCTGGGAGTGGATAGAGACAAAGAAGTATTAGACATTGCAAGAAAAAATATAGAGCAAAAGGGTTACTTATCCAAAGTTATGCTATTTCATTCTCGTTTTTCTAAGGTCTTTGATATTATAGATAGTCTTAAGTGGCCCAAATTAGATGGTGTCTTGTTGGATCTTGGTGTTTCTTCGTATCAGGTGGATACTCCAAATAGGGGTTTTAGTTTTCACCTGCCAGGCCCTCTGGATATGAGAATGGATACAGATGATGAGAAGAGCTGTTTTGATATAGTTAATTTTGCTCCTTATGAGGAGTTGAGAGATATTATTAAAGAATATGGTCAGGATCCAATGGCTGGTAGAATAGCAAAAAAAATTGTAGAGAGGCGAAGACAGGGATCTATAAAAACTACACAAGAGTTGGCATCCATTGTCTTGGAAGCGTATCCTGTAAGGTGGAGGAGGACAGCAAAAAGACATCCTGCAACCAGGACTTTTCAGGCCCTTAGAATAGCTGTTAATCGAGAATTAGATGAGCTTAAGGAATTTCTATCAAGGGTGCTAGATATCTTAAAACCCGGGGCAAGGATAGTGATTATATCTTTTCATTCTCTGGAAGACAGGATAGTTAAGCACTTTTTTAAAATGGAACAAAAGGATTGTATTTGTCCTCCATCGCAGATGGTGTGTACATGCAACCATGTTCAAAGACTAAAAATACTTACTAAAAAGCCTGTTGTTCCAAGTGACGATGAAATAGAATTAAACAAAAGGGCAAGGAGTGCAAAACTAAGGGCTGCAGAAGTTTTATGAAAAAATATACTGTTATTTGCTTTATTCAGGTAATTTTTACCATAATTTTATGTTTTTTGATTACCTGGATTAATGTAACAGAAACTACACTTAAATATGAAATATCTAAATTACAATCAGAATACAAACAGAAAAAAGAGTTAAAGGACAAACTTGAGACTGAGGCAAGTGTACTATTTTCTCCTTATAATTTGAGAAAATTGGCAAATAGGCTTGGTTTAGAAAATATCGAACCTGCAAGGGTAAGAAAAATTAAATAATGTATTTATTAAAAGGAAGTAAAAAAGATTTATCAATCATAAATATAAAGATAAGAATACTTTTTTTCGCATTATTTCTTGGCATTTTAACTTTATGGATAAGGGCTTTTTACATCCAGATAGTTTGGAGAAAGGATTTATTAAAAAAAAGTAGTCGTCAATATTGGAAAAGAGAGCTAGTAAATGGACCAAGAGGCGATATTTTTACTTCAGATGATGTGTTGCTTGCAACCAGTGTGATATTAAATTCAGTTTTTGCTGTGCCTAAAGATATTGATAACATAGATAAGACCAGTAAAACTTTGGCAAAGATTTTAGGTCTGAGCAGCAGATACATAAAAAAAAAGCTCAAAACAAAGAGAAATTTTGTGTGGTTAAAAAGACGTATCTCAGATAAACAGGCAAAAAAAATAGCTGACTTGCATCCAAGAGGCGTGCACTTAACAGAAGAGATGGCCAGGGTGTATCCTCAAAAAATAATGGCAGGGCAGTTGATTGGATTTGTAGGTGTTGATAATCAGGGATTAGAAGGTCTGGAAAAGAGCCTTGATAAACAACTCTCTGGTGAAAAAAAATATTATTTAGTTCAGCGCGATGGAAAAGGGCATCTTTTATATGCACCTGGTCAACTCAAGAGCTCAATAGCGGGTAAAGATATAGAGCTTACTCTGGATTCAAGGATTCAGACAATCTCTGAAAGGGCCCTTGCTGCTGGAGTTAAAAAAAATCAGGGAAATTATGGCATAGCCTTAGTTGTGGAAGTTAAAACAGGCAATATCCTGGCCTGGGCACAATATCCCTTTTTTAATCCAAATTCATTTAGAAATTCCTCTCCAGCAAGATGGCGAAATAGAATAGCCCTGGATATGTTTGAGCCTGGTTCAACAATGAAACCCATCATAGTTGCGGCTGCAATGGAAAACAAGGTGTGTGATTTAAATAAAATATATTATTGTGAAAAGGGCAAATGGAAGTTTGAGGATGTGATAATCAGGGATACACACCCACACAAGTGGTTATCTGTATCCAGAATAGTCAGATATTCCAGTAATATTGGCGCTGCAAAGATAGGGCTTGATATAGGGGCTCAAAGACTTTTTCTCTTTTTAAAAAAAGTTGGATTTGGGACTACAAGTGGACTCCCTTTACCAGGAGAGGCCAAAGGGATGTTAAGGGATGTATCTGAGTGGACTAAGGTAGATCTTGCAAATATCAGTTTTGGACAGGGCATTTCAACAACAGCCCTGCAACTTGTAAGGGCCTATCTTATAATTGCAAATCATGGGCTTTTTACACCTTTGCATCTTATTAAAGACTATGATGAGAATAACAATCAAAGAAAGAGAGTTATTTCTAGAACGGTAAGCGATGCAATTTTAGGTGTGTTAAAAGATGTGGTGGAAAAGGATGGAACAGGCCGACTAGCCCGTATTGAAGGTATGGAAATTGGAGGTAAGACAGGGACATCACAAAAGGTGGAACATGGTAAATACAGTAGAGACAAATATGTGGCCTGCTTTATTGGTCTTTATCCAGCAATGGATCCAAGGTATCTGGCCTTTGTCTTGGTTGATGAACCCAAAGAAAATATATACGGCGGTGTGGTAGCAGCACCCATTGTCAGGGAGATCTTTAAAAAAATCTTTCCTTTAGACACCTCTTTAACCCAAGGCTCGTTAAATAGAGATGTGCTAGAGGCTGTTGATTCAAAGAATAAAGATAAAAATTCTCCTCATCTTCCTGAAAAATGGATATTAAAGGGTTCAAAAATGCCAGATTTAAGAGGAATGTGTTTAAGAGAAGTTATTCATTTACTCTCCAAAAAACATATAATTTTTGAGGTAAAAAACAAAGGTCCTGTAGTTGTAAAACAATATCCAAAAGAGGGCTCTCCAATAAAAGGTAAAAAAGTGATCTTATGGATGGGAAATAACTAAAAATAGATATTTATAGTCATGGACTGGGACGTTTTAAAACAAAAAGTAAGACAGGGTTTAAAGGTTCAGGTAGATTCTAGAAAAATTGAACCTGGAGATCTATTTGTTGTTTTAGATGAAAACAAAAGATTTATAGAAGATGCGTATAAAAAGGGTGCAAGATATTTTGTAGTGGGCCAAAAACACAAAGAGTGCATCCCCAAGATGGAAGATAGGGAAGTTATCTATGTACATGATCCAAAAAAATCTCTTGGAGAGCTTGCTTCTGCATATTTTAAAACAGAGAAACAAGATTTTATTCTAATTGGAATTACTGGGACAAATGGAAAAACAACAACATCTTATTTTATTGAACATCTTCTAAAATATGTTGGTCTAAAAGTAGGAGTAATAGGCACTATAAATTATAGATGGTTAAATCACCTTCAAGATGCCCCTTTAACAACTCCAGGATGTTTGGAGTTACACGAAATTATTTCTAAAATGAGATCTGAGGGTGTTGATGCAATAGTGATGGAAGTATCATCCCATGGACTCTCCCAGGATAGGGTAGCTGGTTTGAGATTTGATTTTGCAGTTTTTACAAATCTAACCCAGGACCATTTAGATTACCATAAGGATATGGAGGATTATTTTTTAGCAAAAACAAAACTATTTCAAAAATATCTGAGAAAAAAAGGAACAGCCATCATCAATGTAGATGATGCTTACGGCAAAAGACTTATAAAAAATATCAATAAAAAAGTAATTGGTTACACTATTTCTTCCAATGATTCCAATGTGAAAAATCTCCTTTGTGCTGAGATATTAATGAGTTTTAGAGGAAAGCAAAAAGTTAAGTTTAGATACAGAAATGAATCCTGGGAATTGGAACTTCCATTTATTGGAAAACACAATGTATACAACCTCCTTGCTGCCCAGGGGGTGGGTCTTGCCATGGGCATTAAGACAGATGTTTTTCAGTGCTTTGAACAAAAATTTAATATCCCAGGCAGAATGGAAAAAGTGGAGAACAAACAAGGATTAAATATATATATTGATTATGCCCACACACCAGATGGTCTTGAAAGGGCATTAAAAGCAGTAAGACAAATGGATTTTAAAAGGGTTATTGTGGTTTTTGGTTGCGGTGGTAACAGGGATAGGACCAAACGGGCTAAAATGGGGAAGGCAGCATCTAAATACAGTGATGTAGTTATTGTTACCTCAGACAATCCAAGATTTGAAGAACCAGTTAAAATAATTGAGGATATTTTAGTTGGTATAAATGGATCAAGGCCATATTTTGTGGAGGATGACAGGAAAAAGGCAATTCAAAGGGCAATTGAGATGTTAGATAAAGACGACGTCCTTTTAATAGCAGGAAAAGGGCATGAAACATACCAGGAGATAAAGGGTGTGAGATATCCATTTATGGATAAAGAGGTTGTTTTGGAGATATTGGATTGATGGAATTAGGATTATATGAACTTGGGTCCATACTTGGATCTATAGGTAATTATTTAGAATTTGAAGACATTCAATTTACCTCTATCAAGACTGATAGTCGTCTTGTGGAAAAAGGAGATCTCTTTGTCTGTCTTCAGGGTTCTAAAATGGATGGCCACAGTTTTGCGAAAGAGGCCGTGAAAAAAGGGGCACGAGCCATTGTGGCCATGAAAATGTTAAGGGATTTACAAGGGAAAATCCCAATAATAATGGTAAGAGATACTGAAGAGGCCCTTTTGACCATTGCAAAACATCTGCGGTTTAAATTTAAAGGCAAGGTAATTGGTGTTACAGGCAGTTGTGGCAAGACATCCACAAAGGAACTGATTTATTCAATATTATCAATAAATCATAATACAGGAAAAAATTTTAAAAACTGGAACAATCATATAGGAGTCCCTCTATCAATATTCAAATTTACAGGAAAGGAAGATTTCTGGGTCTTAGAGCTAGGCATAAGTTATAAAAATGAAATGGATAAGCTGGCAGAAGCCGTTGCTCCTGATATTGCATGCATACCCAATATTGGACCAGTTCATTTAGAGGGGCTTGGTTCTGTAAAAGGAGTTGCAAAAGAGAAAGCAAAACTTTTAGATTTTGTGAGACCAGGTGGATTTGCCGTAATAAATAGCGATTATCCTGAATTAGTAGAGGAAGTAAAAAAAAGAGATATAGAAACTGTAGATGTTGGAGATAGAACAAAATATAATATAAAATATGATGGTATAGATGAAAATATGTTTGGAAAGTTTAATCTCAGTTTAGATGGTATAAAAATAGATGTTGTTAGTCCTTTAAATCTAAGTATATTTAAGGAAAATATATTAATTGCAGCTACAGTTGCATATAAATTAGGAGTTGCTATTGAAGATATAAAAGAGGGTATATCTCAAGTTAATCTACCAGAACATAGAAATAAATGGTTAAAAGTTAATGAATTTTTGATTTTAGATGATTGTTACAATGCAAATCCAATGGCAATGGAGAAATTATTTTTAGGTTTATCAAATGTAAATGTCAAAAGACCTTTGATAGCTATTTTAGGAGATATGTTAGAGTTAGGAGATGATGCGATATATGAACATCGAAATCTGGGCAGGTTAGTTGGAAGGAGTAATGTAGATGTATTGTTTTATAAAGGTAATTTTTATAAAGACATAAAGGAAGGTGTATTAACTGTAGGTCGTCATATTCCAATATATAAAATTAAAGATGTAGATGAGGTATTAGATAAATTTAAATTATTGAATTTACATCACGGAACTATTGTGGCTAAAGCATCTAGGGGAATTCAGTTAGAAGATATAATAAGAGGTTTAATTAGAAAAATAAAGGACAAAGGTTAAATAAAAAAGATGATGTATCATCTTCTGTACTCCATATCAGACTATATTTCTGTTTTTAATATATTCAGATATATTACTTTTAGATCTATTTACGCAATGTTAACATCTCTTTTAATAGCTATTTATTTTGGACCAAGAGTTATAGAGTTTCTTAAAGGATTAAAGGTCAAACAATACATACAGGAAGATGTTGTAATACATCAAACAAAACAGGGTACTCCTACAATGGGAGGAATACTTATTGCGATGGCCCATTTGACTTCTGTATTTCTTTGGGCAGATCTGACAAATCCCTATATCTGGCTTTGTATCTTTGTATTTGTTGGTTTTGGTCTAATTGGATTTATTGATGACTATCTCAAGGTAGTTCGTAGGCACAATATGGGATTAACTAAAGGTTTTAAGTTCTTAGCCCAGGTAATCATTGGCATTATTGCCCTTACACTTTTGATAAAGCTCCCAGGCTATTCAAGCAAACTCTATTTTCCTTTTTTTAAGTGGATCCATCCTGATCTTGGATGGTTTTATATTCTATTCGCCCTTTTTGTGGTGGTGGGTTCTTCAAATGGTGTAAATTTAACCGATGGTCTTGATGGGCTTGCAATAGGTCCAACCGTGATTGTTGCTGGGTGTCTTGCAGTATTTTTGTATGTTGCAGGACATGTAAAAATCGCTCACTATCTTCAGGTGGCATATGTACCTGGGGTAGGAGAGGTTACAGTTTTTTGTGCCTCATTGGTGGGGGCAGGCCTGGGATTTTTGTGGTTTAATGCCTATCCTGCCCAGGTATTTATGGGTGATGTGGGAAGTTTAAGCCTTGGAGCGACCCTTGGATTTCTGGCAATTTTGTGCAAACAGGAACTTGTTTTACCCATTGTTGGGGCGCTCTTTGTAATAGAAACCCTTTCAGTTATTATTCAGGTTGCATATTTCAGATGGACTGGTGGTAAAAGGGTATTTAAAATGGCGCCTATTCATCATCACTTTGAGCTGCAAGGCATACCAGAATCAAAGATTATAGTTAGGTTCTGGATACTTTCAATCCTATTTGCAATGTTAGCACTTAGTACTTTAAAACTAAGATAGTAAATTATGAATAAATTTAATGCAAAAAGAGTAGCTGTTATTGGCGGTGGCATATCAGGAATAGCTGCTGCAAAATTGGCTTCAAAAAAGGGTTTTGAAACCATTTTGTTTGAACAAAAAAAAGGAGTTATTGATTCTTATATAAGAGAAGAACTTTATAATAGAGATATTAAAATAATTGAAGGGGAACATAAAAAAAGTGATTTTTCAAAAATTGATCTTGTGATTTTAAGCCCAGGTGTCCCTGTACATAAGATTAAAGAATTTTTGAATTCTCAAATACCTATTATATCAGAAATAGAATTTGCATATAGTTATTTAAAAGATGAGAAAATAATAGGTATAACAGGTACAAATGGTAAAACTACTACAGTTGGAATTATTTCCTGGGTTTTAAATAAACTAGAGATAGATCACTTTGTTGGTGGAAATTATGGAATTCCATTGAGTGATTATGTTTTACACGGAGGAAAGAAAATTGTACTTCTTGAACTCAGCAGCTTTCAGCTTCAAAATATAAATGATTTTAGATGTAATATTTCTGTATTTTTAAATTTTTCTGAAAATCACCTGGATTTTCATAAAGACATTGATGAATATCTTACATGTAAACTTAATATATTTAAAAATCAGTTATCAGATGATGTTGCCTTAATAAATATGAATCTAAAGCCATTTTTAAATGGATTCACATTTAATTCACAGGTTAAATACTTTTCAAGAGCAGATTTTAAGTTAAAAAATTTAATAGGAGAACACAATCTTGAAAATATTGAAGCAGCATATCTGGTATGTAAAGAATTGGGGATAAGTAAAAAACAGTTTATAGAGGCTGCTTCTGATTTTAGACCTTTTGAACACAGGCTTGAATATGTAGGTGAATTAAATGGAGTTAAATTTTATAATGACTCAAAATCAACAACCCTAAAATCAATAGAAGCGGCTGTAAATTCAATTGAAGACCCTGTTTTATTAATTGTTGGCGGTATATTAAAGGGTGGAAATCCAAAAAGAACAGGGATGTGTATTAAAGATAAGATATCCCATGCATGTGTTTTTGGACAGAGTGCTGATATATTTTATGAAAAATGGAATGAATATTTTCCTGTACATAAAGTAAAGGACATAAAACAAGCAGTATCGTTGTTATTTAACTTGTCAAAGAGTGGAGATGTTATTTTATTTTCCCCTGGTTGTTCAAGTTTTGATATGTTTGAAAATTATAAAGAGAGGGGAAATTGTTTTAAAAAAGTAGTAAAGAGTTTAATGGAAAAGATTAAATAAAAGATATGAATAAAAATCTATCTTCATATAAATTTATTCTTGTTCCAATTGCAATATTAATGATAATAGGACTCATTATGGTATTTAGTGCAAGTAGTATTTATGCTGCATCAAAGTTTAATGATGGGTACTTTTTTATAAAAAAACAGTTCATATTTTTTATAATAGGAATTGTTGCCATATATATAGTCTCCATGATACCAACAGGATTTTTTTATGCAACTAGATATTTTTGGTTGTTGATCTGTTTTACATTATTGGTCTTAACATTGACTCCAATAGGTCATAAAGTTCACGGTGCATGTAGATGGATACCTTTTTTGGGATTTTCTCTTCAGCCAGTAGAATTTTCAAAGATCTTTTTGACAATGTATTTTGCCTGGTTTTTTGGCGAAAAACAGGAAAAGATAAAGAAATTTAGTATTGGTTTTCTGCCGCCAATTTTAGTGACTATTATATTTGCATCTATTTTGATCATTCAGCCTGATTTTGGCAGTGCAGTATTTTTATGTTGCATATTCTTTTTTATGAGCTTGATTGGAGGCACAAGGCTTCTTTATTGGATATGTTCATTAATTCTTTTAGCGAGTTCTGCAATTGTTATGGTTGTTACATCTCCTTATAGGCTGATGAGATGGAAGGCCTTTTTGCATCCATTTGAGCATGCTAAAAAGGAAGGTTATCAACTGGTACAGTCAATATATGGTCTGGCAAATGGCGGGCTTAAAGGGGTTGGACTTGGCTATGGTAAGCAAAAGTTATTTTTTCTTCCTGAAGCACACACCGACTTTATATTAAGTGTCTTAGGTGAAGAGCTTGGTTTTTTGGGAATAAGTCTGGTTTTTTTATGTGTTATCTCTATTTTATATATGGGAGTGAAGCTTTCTGTTAATATGCCAGATCTCAAAGATAAATTTTTAGTAGCGGGCATTACCTTTGTAATTGTGTTTTCAGCATTTTTGAATATTTCTGTTGTGTTGGGCATGATTCCACCAAAGGGATTGGCAATGCCCTTTTTAAGCTATGGAGGCTCAAATTTTTTGGCTCTTTCAATTGGAATAGGGTTAATTTTAAGTGCAATTAAGAAAAATGATACAAACCAAAAAGTGTAAAATAGTATTAGCAACAGGTGGTACAGGTGGTCACATATTCCCTGCCCTAGCTGTGGCCAGGGAAATTGAACATTTTGCTCTACAAAGTGCAGAAGTCCTTTTTGTTGGTGGGAAATATGGCCAGGAACAAAAGCTAGTGGCAGATGCAGGCTATAAAATATATCTACTCCCTGTAAAGGGGATTTTGGGAAAGGGTATAAGGGCAATATCAAATATGGGTTTTGTCTTGTATAGCATGATCATTTGTTTTCTGTGGCTTAGAAAGGTTAAACCAGATGCAGTGGTTGGATTTGGAAGTTACGCATCATTTGTTCCAGTTTATGTGGCCTGGAAAATGGGAATACCCACCTGCATACACGAACAAAATAGTTACCCAGGTTTTACAAATAGGTTTTTAGGAAAAAGGGTTGATAGGGTATTTTTGAGTTTTCCAGATGATGTGGGAATATTTGATAAAAACAAAACAGAGGTGTTGGGAAATCCTGTGAGAAGAGAAATAATTGAGGCTGCAAAAGTAAGTAACGGTAGTATTGATGGGGGAAATAAGAAGATAAATTTGCTGATTATTGGAGGAAGCCAGGGAGCAAAAGGAATTAATGATGCAGTGTTAGGATCATTGGCTTTATTTAAGAGTATGGGGGTTAGTCTTTACCACCAAACAGGAAAATTAGATTATGAAAGGGTTTTGTCTGTATATAAGTCTGCTGGTCTGAAAAACTACAGGGTGGTTCCTTTTATAGATGATATGACAGAAGCTTATCTCTGGGCTGACCTTGTGGTGTGTAGGGCAGGTGCATCCACTATTTTTGAGCTGGCAACAATGGGAAAGCCAAGTATTTTAATACCTTACCCTTATGCAGCCAATGATCACCAGAGAAAAAATGCCAAATATTTAGAAAAGGTGGGTGGGGCAATGGTGGTAGAACAAAGTTTTTTAGAAAGGGGTTCTTTGGGAAATATTGTAGCTGATCTAGTTGCTATCCCTGGCAAGTTAAAAGAGATGTCAAAGGCTGCAAAATCCATTGCTAAACCCGACGCAACTATAAGACTAACTCATAGGATACTTGAACTTAGTAGATGTTAAAAAAGGATAAGAAATAAGGCTATGAAAAAGATAAAAAAAATACACATGATTGGAATAGGCGGATCTGGAATGAGCGGGATAGCAGAGGTATTAATAAATCTAGGATACAGTGTCTCTGGCTCAGACGTGGCTGATAGCGATGTGATTGAGCGGCTTAAAAAACTTGGGGCAAAAGTGAGCATAGGTCACAGTGCAAAAAATATTGAAGATGCTGAAGTAGTTGTTTTTTCCAGTGCTATTTCAGAAGATAATCCAGAGATAATAGAGGCCAAGCAAAGATCCATACCTGTTATCCCAAGGGCTGAGATGTTGGCTGAACTCATGAGGTTAAAGACAGGTATTGCTGTTGCTGGAACACATGGAAAGACCACATCTACCTCCCTCCTTGGAACAGTTTTTATGGAAGCAGGACTGGATCCAACAGTGATTATTGGCGGGAGACTCAATGCATATGGCACAAATGCAGTTTTGGGGCGAGGGGAATATTTAATTGCCGAGGCCGATGAATCTGATGGGTCTTTTCTCTGTTTGTTTCCCATTGTTTCTATGGTTACTAATATAGATGCTGATCATATGGATTTTTATCCAGATCTAGATTCCATAAAGGCTGCCTTTTTAAAATTTATGAATATGGTTCCGTTTTATGGGGTAAATGTAGTGTGTGGAGATGATGAAAATATAATGGAACTAGTGCCAAAAGTTAAGAGATCCATAATTACTTATGGGTTTAAAGAACACAACACAATCAGAGGGGAGATAGTAGAAAAAGGAGCTCTATCCAGATTCAGGATATTTATTGCAAACAAATTCTGGGGTGAATGTGTATTAGGTGTCCCTGGTGAGCACAATGTTTTAAATGCAATGGGGGTTATAGGCATAGCCAATCACTTTGGTATCTCTAAAAAAGATATCCTAAAGGGTCTGGAGGGCTTTAAAGGAGTTGGTAGAAGGCTCGAAAAAAGGGGTGAGTTAGATGGGGTGGTAGTAATTGATGATTATGGTCATCATCCAACAGAAATAAAGACCACATTGAAAACAGTTAAACAAATGTATCCAGAAAAGAGACTGGTTGTTGCCTTTCAACCCCATAGATATACAAGGACTAAGGCACTTTACGGTGATTTTTGTAAATCTTTTGAACTCGCTGATATATTGCTCGTTACTGAGATATATCCTGCTTCAGAAGATCCCATTCCTGGGGTGAATGGTGAGTCTCTGGCCAAGGGAATCAGACAACTTAGCAATACCAATGTTTTCTATTGTGAAGACTTAAACACGTGTCTTTTAAAGGCCAGAGAAATATTTAGGCCTGGAGACCTTTTTCTCACCTTAGGGGCTGGAAATATTTGGAAGGTGGGAGTGGCATACGTTCATGAAAAAGGTGCAGTATGAAGATAATCTCAGAACCTTTTCTCGATAAATTAACTACCATAGGGATTATGTCCAGGTGTGAAGGTCTAATTGAGGCGAGAGGTATTGATGATCTGGAGGAAATAGCAAATTTCTTAGTGAAAAATAACGTAAAAGGTATCTTCCTTGGAAAGGGTTCCAATGTGGTCCCTGGAGTAAGCTTTTTGCCACTGTTTTTAATTAAATTTTTAAATGAGAAATTGGAGGTAATAAGGGAAAAGGAAGATGGTGTAATCATAGAAGTGGGCTCTTCGGTTTTACTTAAAAGACTTATTATGTGGAGTGTGAGAAAGGGATATATGGGACTAGAGAATTTAATTGGAATACCTGGGAGTGTTGGAGGCGCTGTATGTATGAATGCTGGTTCTTATGGTTCTGAAATATTTGATGTTATATCTAAAGTTACCCTTTGGCATGAGGATATAGGTATTGTTACTTATTCTAAAGACGAAATAGAAATTTCATATAGAAAATTTATACCACCTATGTCTAAAGGAATATGGTGTGTTGTTTCTGTGACCATGTGTTTAAAGAAATCAAGTAAAAATTTGCTTCTAAAGAAGATAAAGGAAACTTACAATAATAAAAAGAAGACACAACCAGTTACATCTAAGACCTGTGGATGTGTTTTTAAAAATCCTATCCAGTATCCTGCTGGATATCTTTTGGAAAAAAGTGGGATGAAGGGATTTTCAGTAGGAAATATGATGTTTTCAGACCTACATGCAAATTTTTTGATTAACAAAGGCAAGGCTACTCCTTCTGAAGCAATGGAAATTATAGAAATAGCAAGGTCAAAAGTGTATGAAAATTTTGGAATAAATCTCGATTTAGAAGTTAAAATTTTGTCATAACATGGCAAGAAATATATATAAACAGGAGAAATTATCTGTCAAAATATTAAGACAATTTAAAACAATATTAAAATATGTGTTCTTATATACATTTATAATTGCTTTTTTTCTAGCAATAAGTTGGAGTTTAGTAAAGAGTTATAAGTATGTGACTACTACAAAGATTTTTGCTTTAAAATATGTAGAGATAAATGGATTAAAAAATTTAACTAAAATGGATATATTGAAAAAAATAAACATTAGTTATGGGAAAAATATATTTGATATAAATCTTTTTGAAATAAAAAAAAGATTATTAAAAGATAAGTGGATAAAAGATGTGATGATAAAAAGGATAATTCCAAATAAGATTATTATTAATGTTACTGAAAGAGAGCCAGTATATATCTTACATGAAAAAAGGTCATTGTATTATATAGATAAGGATGGGACAAAAATAGCAAAATTTGGGAATAAAATATTGGATTTACCAATTTTAGAAATGGAGGATCAACAACTTTTTTCTAAGATAAGTAATTATTTAACAAAAGACATACCAATAAGTATAGATAGTGTAGGGTGGGTATATATAGGAAATATTTATATAAAGTTTTATGACTATAAAAATAAGATTCTATGGAAAATAGATGTTGATAATATATCTAATAGTTTTAGTACTGCAAAGTTGATGTGGAGTGATATAAAGAGAATTTTAAGAAGAAATAATATAAAGAAAATTACAGTAATAAATTACTTAGGTTGGGTGCAATTTAGAAATTGATTTATAAAAAATTAAATAGGGGACAATTCATGGCAAAAGGAGAGATCATAGTTGGTCTGGATATTGGAACTACGAAGATTTGTACAGTTATTGGGGAGAACAAAGGTGGACGGGTAAATATAATTGGAAGCGGAGAGAGTTCTTCTTCTGGCCTTAGAAAGGGAGTGGTTGTGAATATTGAACAAACTGTGAAATCCATAAAGGATGCCTTAGATGAGGCAGAGCAGATGAGTGGGTGTGAGATTAGGTCAGTGTATGCAGGGATAGCAGGTAGCCATATAATGGGATTTAATAGTCATGGGGTCATTCCTGTCAGGGGGGAGGAAATAACAAGGAATGACATTGAAAGGGTTATAGATGCAGCAAAGGCTGTAGCTATTCCTTTAGACAGGGAGGTGATACATATACTCCCCCAGGAGTTTATAGTAGATGAACAGGGTGGTATCGAGGATCCACTTGGGATGTCTGGTGTGAGGTTGGAAGTAAAGGTGCATATTGTAACAGGTGCAGTATCAAGTGCTCAAAATATTATTCGTTCGTGCCATAAGGCCGGATTAGATGTGGCAGATATTGTATTGGAGCCTTTAGCCTCTGCCTATGCCACTTTAACTGATGAGGAAAAGGAAATAGGAGTGGCCCTGGTGGATATAGGAGGAGGTACAACAGATCTTGCTGTTTTTTCAAATGATTCAATAAAACACATCTCAATTTTGTCCCTGGGGGGTACCAATCTAACTAGTGACATAGCCTTTGGTTTGAGAACCCCAATGAGTGCTGCAGAGGAGATAAAGAAAAAGTATGGGTGTGCACTTACTGATCTTGTTCAGGATAATGAGGTTATTGATGTTCCCACTGTGGGAGGCAGACCACCCAGGAGACTTTTTAGGAAGACCCTGGCTGAAATTTGTGAACCCAGGATTGAAGAAATACTTGCTTTGGTGGATCAAGAATTAGAGAAGTCTGGCTACAAGCCAATGATTGGTGCAGGCGTGGTTTTAACTGGAGGGAGCTCGCTTATCGATGGTATAGTGGAGTTAGCAGAGCAAGTATTTGGTCTGCCTGTTAGAATTGGTTATCCAAGGGGTATGGGTGGTCTTACAGATATTGTTATGAGTCCTAAATATGCCACTGCTGTTGGCCTGCTTCTTTATGGAGCAAAAAAGGAAAATTTTTCAACTAGCTTTAGGATTAGAGAAAGAAATGTCTTTGATAGACTTCTGTCAAAGATGAAGAATTGGTTTGTGGACATTAGTTAACTTAAATAATAATGACAGTTAGTTTGAACTAATTTAACGGGTTTTTGTTAAAAAAATAGGTGGAAGCGAATCACCGATAAATGTTGCCAAGGGAAATAAAAGGAGGGAGTTATGGAACATATGGAAATAGTGCCAGAGGGCAATGCCCAGATAAAAGTAATTGGAGTAGGGGGAGGTGGAGGCAATGCTGTTAACAATATGATTGATTCTTCTTTAAAAGGGGTGTCGTTTATAGTTGCTAATACTGATGTTCAGGCCCTTAAGAATTCAATTGCAGAGTATAAAATTCAGCTTGGAGAAAAGCTTACAAAGGGACTTGGAGCTGGAGCAAATCCTGAAATTGGGCGACAGGCAGCTGAAGAAAGTGCAGATGCTATTAAAGAACTTTTAACAGGCAGTGATATGGTATTTGTTACAGCAGGAATGGGAGGTGGAACAGGTACAGGAGCTGCGCCGGTCATAGCTCAAATTGCTAAAGAACTTGGGGCCCTTACAGTGGGGGTTGTGACAAAGCCATTTTACTTTGAAGGACCAAAGAGATTGCAGCAGGCAGAGAGAGGGATAAAAAATTTAAAGGAAGTGGTGGACAGTATTATCACCATTCCAAATGATAGATTACTCTCCCTTGCATCTAAAAATGCTACTTTTGTGGAGATGTTGAAAAAGGCTGATGAGGTGTTGTACTATGCCGTTAAGGGCATATCTGATCTTATTTTAGTTCCTGGTCTTATAAATTTGGATTTTGCAGATGTAAAGGCAGTAATGGAGGGAATGGGCCTCGCCCTTATGGGCACTGGTATTGCGAGTGGAGAAGGCAGGGCAAGGGAAGCAGCAATGAAGGCAATTACAAGTCCGCTTCTGGAAGATGTGTCCATTGATGGTGCCCAGGGAATACTTATGAATATTACTGCAGGACCAGATTTAAAAATTCAAGAAGTTGATGAAGCTGCAAATATTATTTATGAAGCAGCTAGCAAAGATGCCCAGATATTTTTTGGAACAGTGTTTGAGGACGACTGTGGTGATGAAATAAGAATCACTGTTATAGCCACTGGAATAGAAAATGGAGAAAAAACAATTGATTCAGCTATAGATTCTTCTGGTGTGAAGAGGATTAGCAATTTGAGGAGATTTGAAAATAGGCCTAAACAGATAAATAGAAGACCAGCTCCTGCAGCTTCTGATGAGGAGAGACAAATCCCAGCATATATCAGGAAGAAGTCCGGAAGTGTGGAAGATGATCAAGATTTTATTCAGAACCAAAAAGTTTCTGTTGCAAGTGGAGAAGACGATTTTATATTTGAAGATGAAGAAGACTTTGAAATTCCTTCCTTTATAAGAAAGCAGGTAGATTAAAAAGCAGGGGAAGACCCCTGCTTTATTTAACTTTATAGACCCGTGTCCATGGACAGTGGTCTACAAGCAAACGGAAATGTGGCTTGAACGGGGATGGGTCTTTTAAGAGCATCTGTATCATATTAGAAAAATATATTGTTGAGTCCATTATATAGAATTCTTTAGATATATTATTTAATATGCCGTAGATATCAGATCCAGAAGACCAACGATATTCATGTGTTTTTCCCTTCCCATCTACAATAATTAATCCATCTAGTTTTATTTTTTTATTGTTTGCTATTAAAATACCGTCTCCTATATTTATACTTATTTTGCCATGAAGACTCTGAATTTTACCAGGAAATGGTGTACCTGTAACAATATCCCAGGTACCAAAATAACTTATCCAGTATGCCAATTTTAAATTCTCCCATGAAAACACAAGATATTGGGGCGGAATATTTGTAATATTTAATTTTTTCTCTTTCAAATTATTTAAAAATCGCTGTGCTTTTTTAGACCCTAATTTATCCAATTGAGAAATTGGATCTGTTAAATAGATTTTCCAGATTAAAGAAACATCTTTTGCGTTTTTATCATATTTTTCTTTGTTTTTATTATATTCCATTACCTGACTCTTTGTTATATATTTAATGAGATTGCTTGCAAGTAGTGGAGAGTTTGATGTGTGAACAAGCGCCAGTGGATAGAGAAAAGGACCGTCATGAATTCCTCCATCTGCAAAGGATGGCCTTTTTGCGTAGTATTGGCATGCATAACCATAGTCCCACCATTGCCATAGTCTTCCATTTCTGGGAACTATTTTAGACGCCTCTACAAAGGTCTTTGCATATATCTTGGGAAAAATAGGACTCGGAGTAAATTTAAATGATATTTGCACAATCGGTATTAAGACTAATATTGATAATACAATCTGGAAGAGCCATCTTCCAGTTTTGGACAAGAGATTTTTAAACATAAGACCAATTCCAAATCCCAGTCCAACGCCTATGGCTATACCTCCATACATTGCAAATCTATTTCCTAATTTTATGGATAGAATTCCCAGTAAGAGAAATAAAAGAAACAAAAGATGTGATGGCTTTTTGATTACAAGATAGATAAGCCCCAATACTCCAATTATAAATGTAGGCCAATTATAACTCATCCTTATAACTGCTTCTGAAAACTTTAGATTTTGTGCTTCTTTTATGCTTTGAAGTACGCTAGGTAATTGAAGAGAATAGGTCTTAGATGAGCTGATATAGTGAGGTAGTATCTTGGCATAGTTTAAAAACTTAATTACTCCTCCATAAACAATCATGTGTACGGATCCTTCAATGGATGCTGCTACTCCTCCTAAGATTAAAATCAGCCATTCTATTTTGTTGTCTACACTTTTTGCAATTTTTCTGTAGCTACCTAATAGGAATATAGTTCCTATTCCGCTTAAGATACCAAAAGTAAATATGTATATTACAATGATACCACAGATGGAATCAAAGATGGAAAGTCTTTCTGTATGGTTTAGAATCATAAGAGAAATAGTACTCAATAGAATAGAGAAAAGAACAAGGGATTTTCCACTTCCATAAAACCAAATATAGCAATATCCAATAAGACCTATAAGAATGGGCAATTTAAAGTTTGATAGGTGCTGAGGTATCTGACTTTTTTGCCTGTTCTCAAGCCAAATAATTATGGAACAACAAAATGCAACAAAGAGTGCCAACACCCCAAAGTCTGTGTCAAAAAACCCTAGTCTACTTCGCCCTAAATATCCAAGGCAACATGAGCCCAAAATGCTTGCTACAATTGAACCTTCTAACACATCGTTTTTATATCCAAGTATAACTAAAGGTATTGCCAAAAGAGAACAAAATATACCAGGGATATAAAATGCCATCTTGCCTATAGGAATATTTGTTGTTCTTGAAATATACCTTGTAATTATTCCCAATGGCTCATTGGGATTTCTACTTGTTTTTATAGCAGATGCCATGTAGTAATATGCATCATGAGTGGCCATTAGTTTTTCACCATTAATTTCATAGGCCTTGTTTTGCCACTTTGGAAGTTCAATGAATCTTATAAGAATAGGGATTAAAAGACATATGATAAGCACTGAGATAAAAGATATTAGGTTGTTTTTATTTCTATTCTTTATCTTCATTACCAGCAAAATCCTCCTGAACGTCCAGGTCTTCTTCAGTTAATGGTTTGTTGTTTAGTTCCTTTCTCAAATCTTTTTTTAGCACTTTACCTATTACTGTTTTTGGCAACTCATCTCGGATTTCAATTTTTTTTGGTACTTTGTAGTTTGCCAGTTTTTGTCTACAAAAAGAAATTATTTCTCTTTTGTCTAGTGTAACGCCAGGTTTTGGTACTATATACGCTTTAACTATTTCTCCCCTTGTTTTATGGCTTACTCCTATTACTGCAGCATCAGCCACTTTGGGATGTTCATATAAAACTTCCTCTATTTCCCTTGGGTAAATATTGTATCCCCCGGAAATTATAAGGTCTTTTTTTCTATCAACAATAAAAAAATATCCCTCATCGTCCATATACGCAATGTCTCCAGTGTAAAGCCATCCATTTCGTAAGGTCTCTTTGGTCTCTTCAGGCTTTTTCCAATATCCCTTCATTACCTGGGGACCTCTTATAATGAGCTCGCCAGGTTCATTTGAAGGAAGTAATTTTGTGCCTGTTTTAATGTCTACAATGGCAGCATCTGTGTCTGGAAAAGGAAGGCCAATTGATCCAAACTTTTTTTTGCCTTTTAGAGGATTTAAATGGGTGATAGGTGAGGCCTCAGTGAGTCCAAAACCCTCTATTATTTCGGCACCTGTTATCTCTTTAAATTTTTTAGATAGCTCTTTGGGCATGGGAGCAGATCCTGTTACACAGTAATTTATAGAGGTAAGGTTGAATTGATTTATATTTTTTTGTTGTAAAAGCACCTTAAATATTGCCGGAGCAGATGGAAATATGGTTGGCTTGTATTTGTTTATAGCCTTTAAAACTTCTTGGGGAACAAATTGGGGATAGGGGACGGTTGTTGCTCCAAGTAGTGTGGGAAGATTGAGACACACAGTGAGTCCGTATACATGAAAAAAAGGAAGTAAAGAGAGAAAGACCTCATGTCTTTCTCCACCAATATTATTTAAAACCTCTGCAGCCTGCTGAATATTGGCTGTTAAATTGTCATGGGTTAGCATAACTCCCTTTGATAAACCAGTGGTTCCGCCAGTATATTGAAGGAGGGCAAGGTCACTGGATGGATCTATGTGTTCTGGTTCCATTAAAGCAGTCTTTTTTAAAAGTAATTTCCATTTGAGAATATTTTTACTATTATATGGAACCCGAACATAAGTGCCTTCCCTTCTTGCCTTAATGGGATAGAGTAGATTTAAGGGAAACGACAAACTTTCTGATATTGATGTGAAAAATATCTTTTCAAGGGAAAATTTTGGAAGTAATGGTTCTAACTTGGGCCATAACCTGTCAAGTGCGATTAAAAAACGACTTTCAGAGTCATTGAAATGATGTATGAGTTCTCTTTCCATATACAATGGATTTGTCATAACACCTATTGCACCTGCTTTTAGTACACCAAAATAGGTTATAATTGTCTGGGGAAGGTTTGGGAGCATTATTGCAACCTTGTCTCCTTTTCTGATCCCTTGTTTTCTAAGGTTGGTAGCTATTAAATCAGTTAAATAATTTAGCTTCTTATAAGAGATCTTTTTATTTTGGAAAATAACTGCCAGTCTGTCTGGATATTTTTTGGCTGATCTCATTAAATAACCAAAAATAGGAAGATGTTCATATTCAATATGAGGTCTTACCTCTTCATCATAATGGTCTAACCACGGCCTTGGGATATTTTCAAACATATCTGGCTCCTATAAGTTTGTTTGGAAAGTTCATTTTATGCATTTATAACAGAATTTAACATTTATAACAGAATTTAAAAATTTTTAAATTAGTAATTTTAACATATATCAAAGTCAAGAAATTTTAGGATTTTTAAAGCAATTAATAGTATACAATAATATTGCCCGTTAGCTAGTGATTAATATGTGATTTACTTTGTTGACGTGCGTGTAAAAAAGCATTAGTATCACCCAAGATTTTTTTCTCGCCTCAAATCTTATTTACTGAAAAAAGGTAAATACCTATGAGAGAGCCAACTCGTCTACTTGTAGCGTTTATAAGATATTTGGGATTATTGTCAGTAGGTTTTATTAGGGAACTTGGGTCTATCTTTATTTTTTTTATAAAAGGAGTTGCGTATTGTTTAACCCCGCCTTTTCAGGTGCAAAAGATTTTTCAACATGTTTATTTTATAGGATTTAAATCAATATTTGTAATTTCTTTAATTGGCCTGTTTACAGGCATGGTACTGGGACTTCAGGGTTATTATACCCTTATAAAATTTGGTTCAGAAGGTGTTTTAGGTGCTGCTGTGGCCCTGTCTATAATTCGCGAATTGGGCCCTGTTTTAACTGCAATTATGGTTATAGGAAGGGCTGGTTCTGCAATAACTGCAGAGATTGGAATTATGAGGATAAGTGAGCAAATAGATGCCTTAGAGACTATGAATATTAATTCCATCAGGTATCTATTTTCTCCCAGGATCGTGGCTTCCCTTGTATGTTTTCCTTTTTTGACATCAATTTTTGATGTAATAGGTATAATTGGAGGTTATATAACTGGGGTGCTTCTCCTTGGTATAGATTCAGGAACATATTTTTCAAAAATGGAAAATTTGGTTGAAATGGACGACATTATGGGCGGATTTTATAAGGCAATAGTCTTTGGTATCTTGATAATAACAATTTGCTGTTATGAGGGATATTTTGTCAATAAAAGAAAGGATGGATTTGGGGCAAGGGGTGTTAGTTCAGCCACTACAGACGCAGTGGTGATTTCTTCTGTGTTAGTCTTGGTTGGAGATTATGTACTTACATCTTTTTTACTATAAACCCAGGTTAGATTTAAAATGAAGACTCCACTTATTGAATTTAGGGATGTTCATAAGGGATACGGGAATAAAATTGTTTTAAATGGCGTAAATCTAAAGGTGTATCCTTCTGAAATCACCACCATTATTGGAAAAAGCGGAGTTGGAAAGAGTGTGACTCTAAAACTAATGATTGGGCTTGATATACCTGATAGAGGAGATATCCTCTATAGAGGGCATTCTATACTTAATATGCCTAAATCTAAATGGAAAGAGTTAAAAAAAGAAATCAATTTTATGTTCCAAAACAATGCCCTTTTTGACTCTTTGACAATTTATGAAAATATTGCCCTTCCCCTTGTAGAAACCACAAATATGTCAGATAAAGAAATAAAGAAAAGGGTCTTAGATGTTATGGAGACCTTAGATATTGCAGGGCAGGAGAATAAATATCCATCACAACTGTCTGGCGGTATGCAAAAAAGGGTGGCCCTTGCACGAGCTGTGGTTACAGATCCAAAAGTGGTGTTATTTGATGAGCCAACAACTGGTCTTGATCCTGTTCGTAGAAATAGCGTCCTGGAGATGATACTCAGAAAACAGAGGGAATTTGGTTTTACAGCGGTATTGGTCAGCCACGATGTGCCACATGTGTTCTACATCTCCAGCAGGATTGCAGTTATTGATGAAGGCAAAATTATCTTTGAAGGAACGCCCATGGAACTTGAAAATTGTGCCCATCCTGTTGTACATGAATTTATAAATAGTCTGGAATTTCTCAAAAATGATGTTGCTGGAATGATGACGAGCCGAGATTTTGAGAAATTTTTTGAAAAAATAAGAAGAGAAAAAGTTAGAAGGATGTCTCTTATTTTATATGAAATAGATAGATACAATGATCTTGTAGAAAAAGTTGGTTATATCACTCCATATAATATTGTATGTGAGATAGCCTCTACATGCAGACAAAGCTGCGGATCAGCTATTGTTGCCATGGGAAAATATGGGATTGACAAGGTGGTTTCAGTGGTGAATGAGACAGATCCAGAGAAAATAAAGACTCATTTAAAAGTGATTGGAAATAATCTTAAACATAGAGAATTTATGCACTCAGATTCATATGCCGAATCGTGTGTGGA
This sequence comes from Desulfothermus sp., assembly GCF_053993635.1. Lineage (NCBI taxonomy): Bacteria > Pseudomonadati > Thermodesulfobacteriota > Desulfovibrionia > Desulfovibrionales > Desulfothermaceae > Desulfothermus > Desulfothermus sp. Next base: position 24,029 of record NZ_JBMYBT010000110.1, read on the forward strand.
GTTTGCTATCTATGCAGGACATACAATTGTAGATAGTGATAAATCTTTAAAACAATTAGTAGATGAGGCAAAGGAAAATAGAATTTTGCTTGCAAAATTACTTTGTGGGAAAAAATGAGGGATTTTAGCTATGGGTGACAAAAAATATTACATTGAATTTACAGTAGGAATTTTTGTTTTTATTTCAATTCTTTGTGTTGGATATTTAACCATAAAATTGGGAAAAATGGAGCTTATTGGGAGTAAATATTACTCAATAAAGGCCAGGTTCAGTAATATAACAGGCCTTAAGACAGGAAACGAGGTGAGGATATCTGGAGTGGAGGTGGGGAGGGTAAAGGATATTATTTTAAACCCAAAAGACTTTTCTGCAATAGTGGTAATGGATATTAGAAAAGATATAAAATTGAGCGACGACTCAATTGCATCTATTAAAACAAATGGCCTTATCGGTGACAAATATATAAGTATTTCACCTGGTGGGTCTGATATATATCTTTCTCCTGGCGACATGATTGTTGACACTGAGCCACCTGTAGATTTTGAGGAACTTGTGAGTAAATATGTTTTTGGCAATGTAAAAAAATGAGGAGAGATTTGCTTATGCAGCGGATAATAATTATTTTTATTTTCTTTTTTGTGTTTCCTTCTGTATCTTTTGCCAAAGAACCCTCTGATACATTGAAAAAATATATTGATAAAACCATTGAAGTTTTTAAAACCTATGATAATCCGACTAATTCAACAGAGTACAAATTAGAATTTGAAAATAAATTAATTGACCTTGCAAAGGACATCTTTGCTTTTGATATTATGTCCAGGATGGTTTTAGGACGACATTATCGGAAATTATCAAAAGCCCAACAAAGACAATTTGAATGTCTTTTTATTGAGTTACTTGCGCAAAATTATTTTGACAAAATCTTAAGTCATGTTGAAGACATTAAGAAATATCCAAAAAATAATATAGAAATTGTTGATCAGATAATATTTTCATCTAGGAAGGCCGAAGTAAAAACCAAGGTAAAATATCAAGATAAATACATACCTGTAAATTATAGATTTGTATTTTTTAAAAAAAAATGGAAAATTTATGATGTGTATGTTGAGGGAGTTAGTTTGATAAAAAATTACAGAAGCCAGTTCAAAGATATGCTGTTAAAAAAATCGCCTAAAGAAGTTATTGATGAATTAAGGGCGAAGTTAAAGGATACCAAGTGTAGTGAAAAAATCAATACAGGTTGTCTTAAATTAAGATGTCTATATATTATGTGTAATAAAGGAACATTATATGCACATTAAAAAGGAAATTTTCTGTATAATATTTTTAATTGTTTTTTCTTTTTCCAATTTGGCGCTGGCAATTGAAAGTAGTTCTAACTATGACGATATTATGTCAGAAATAGAGACTGAATACAGTGAAAATACAAAAAAAGTGAGTGATCCTTTAGAGCCTGTTAATCGAGTGATGTTTAAAATAAATGACAAATTGTATTTTTATTTTTTTAAACCTGTGGCAAAAACATATTCAGAGATACTACCTCTAAACTTTAGACAAGGTATATCCAGGGCATTTACAAATATAAAATATCCTATCAGGGCTGTTAATTATATTTTGGAATTTAAGTTTGTAAATTTTTTTAAGGCCACTTGTCGTTTGATAATAAACACCACCCTGGGCTTTGGTGGGCTTTTAGACCCTGCTTCTGGAATTAAGTTCTTAAAAAAGCCACCTAAGGCAGATACTGGTCTTACCCTGGGTAACTGGGGTCTTGGTCATGGGGTATATCTTGTGTTGCCAGTTTTTGGTCCGTCTTCTTTAAGGGATGGTGTAGGAACTATTGGAGATTATTTTTTAAATCCAGTTAGTTATGTTGAACCAGCCTATGCTTCCTATGGAATTAAGGGAGGAGAAAAGTTAAACTATTTATCCCTTCACCTTGGAGAATATGAAGATTTAAAATCTGCAGCAATGGATCCATATATTGCTGTTAGAAACGCATACATTCAACATAGAGATTCCCTCTTGTCCAATAATTAGTCATAGTAGGTTACCACATAGTTCAACGTTCCACGTTCAATGTTCAATGTTTAATGAACCCAGAACCTCGAACATAGAACCTAGAACTTAATCAAAATATTCCTCAAAAAATATCTTCCAGGGTATTCTCAGAATGGTTCGATTTATAAAAATAAGAAATGCTACCCATCACAATTTAAAATCTATTAATATTGATATTCCAAGGGATAAATTTATAGTAATATGTGGACCAAGTGGGTCTGGTAAATCTACTCTGGCATTTGATATTATTTATGCTGAGGGCCAGAGACGTTATGTGGAATCCCTATCAGCCTATGCCCGTCAATTTCTACCTCAACTTGAAAAGCCGAAAGTGGAAAAAATAGAAGGACTTACCCCTTCTATAGCAATTGAGCAACACAATATTTTAAAAAATCCAAGATCCACTGTTGGAACTGTTACAGAGATATATGATTATTTAAGGATATTGTTTGCCAGGGTAGGAAAGATATATTGTCCAAAATGTGGTATTGAGGTCAAATCCCAAAGTGTTGATGAGATTATAGATTCTATTTTATCGCAAAAACAAATGCATAAGTTTATGATCCTGGCACCTGTAGTGGAATATAAAAAAGGAAGTTTTGTAGACCTTTTTAAAAAGCTCAGATCTCAAGGCTTTGTACGGATATATGTTAACGGTCATTTATGCCTTTTGGACAGTCCCCCAGAGTTAGATAAAAACAAAAAACACAATATCTCAGTAGTGGTTGATAGGCTGATTTTAAGAGACAATATCAGAAAGAGGCTATCAGACTCAATAGAGCTGGCCTTAAAATTGGGGGATGGTAGGGTTATAATTAAATATATAGATGGAGATGAAGTTTTTTATTCAACGGAGGCGGTTTGTCCTAGATGTAACAGAAATTTTCCGAAATTAACTCCCCAACTCTTTTCTTTTAACAGTCCCCAGGGGGCATGTGACCATTGTCTTGGAATTGGGGCAGTTGAACGATTTGATATAGACCTTATGGTTCCAAATAAAGGACTTTCTATTTTAGACGGGGCTATATTGCCCTTAAGAAAAGCAAGACTCTTCTCAAAAGTTAAGCCCTTTTTGATAAAAATTTTTGAAAAATATGGAGAGGACATAAAAAAAGGCTTTGGTGAGTTGTCAAGGGAGATCCAAGATAAAATTTTTTTTGGTGACAGAGAGATCGAGTGGGAAGGTGTGATTTCTCTCATTGAAAAAGGAAAGAATTATATAGGAAATTCAATATGGATAGATGAGTTTTCCAAATACAGGCACAAGGTCACATGTCCAATATGTAAGGGGAGTAGATTAAAACAAGAGGCTCTGTCTGTAAAAATATATGGGGCTTCAATATTTGATGTATGTTCATGGTCTATTAGGCGTTTGTATGAGTGGTTGAATACCCTTAAATTTATGGGGATGGAATCAAAGATAGCAGGGCCCCTTTTAAAGGAAATAAAATCAAGACTACAATTTTTGAGTCAGGTGGGGCTTGATTATCTTTCATTATCAAGGGAAATGTCCACGTTATCAGGAGGCGAAGCCCAGAGGATCAGGCTGGCTGGACAGCTTGGTTCTGGACTCGAAGGTATTATATATGTCTTAGATGAACCAAGTATAGGATTACATCCAAAGGATAATAAAAGATTGTTAAAATCCCTAAAAGAATTAAAAGACAGAGGAAATACTGTAATAGTTGTAGAACACGACAAAGATACAATCAATGAAGCTGACTATATTATTGAATTAGGACCTGGCTCAGGTATGTTTGGTGGGGAAGTTGTGTATTTTGGAAATTTAGACGGACTGCATAAAGCAAATACATTGACAGGAAAGTATTTGCGAGGGGATTTAAAAATTAATTTAGTATCTAAAAATAGAGCCCCACGGGGATTTTTGAAATTAAGGGGTGTTAGTACAAATAATTTGAAAAATATTGATATAGACATTCCCCTTGGAGTTCTGGTATGTGTTACTGGAGTTTCAGGATCAGGAAAGAGTTCTTTAATTTGTGATACTTTGTATAAACACCTACTTTTATCAAAGGGACAGGCTGTTGAAAATCCAGGGAAAATTCAGAGCATAGAAGGGGTGGAGAATATTGAAAATGTTATTTTTATAGATCAATCTCCAATTGGAAGGACACCACGCTCTAATCCTGCTACATATACCAAAGTGTTTGATCATATACGTGAGATATTTTCGAAGACAAAGGAAGCAAGGCAAAAGGGCTATAAACCAGGGAGATTTAGTTTTAACCTAAAAGGTGGAAGGTGTGAGAGGTGTGAAGGAGAGGGCTACATTAAGATACAGATGCATTTTTTACCAGATGTTTATGTTAAATGCGATGTTTGTAAAGGAAGAAGATACAATAAAGAGACGTTAGATATAAAATATAAAGGACTTAATATTGCAGAAGTCCTAAATTTAACTGTAAGACAGGCAAAAAAATTTTTTGAAAACCATCAGGTATTAAAGAGAAAATTAGAAATATTAGAATCAGTTGGACTTGAATATATAAAGTTGGGTCAACCTGCTACTACACTATCTGGAGGTGAAGCCCAGAGGATAAAGATAAGCAGGGAGCTGAGCAGAAGGAACTTGCCTGGAAATCTATACATCTTAGATGAACCAACAACTGGATTGCACATGCATGAGGTTGGAAAACTCATTGAAGTACTCCATAAACTAGTGGATAAAGGGGCAAGTGTAATAGTAATTGAGCACAATCTAGATGTTATTAGGGCAAGTGATTATGTATTTGATTTAGGCCCTGGTGGTGGTGAATTTGGAGGAGAAATAATTGCTAAAGGTACTCCAAAGGAAATAAAAAAAGATCCTAGATCAATAACTGGGAAATATCTGTAAAAGGAGTCTATTATGAAAAAATATTTTATTCAATTAATATTTATTTTTTGCTGCACATCTATTGGATATGGGGGATGGTTAAAGATACCATTTGGACGTGTCATTTCATATAAAGGCTGCCCTAAAATAAATAATAGTACCATCCAGTTAAAACAAAGGATATATGTAGGAGATAAAATTAAAACTGATTCTAATTCTACTTTACAGATAAAGACAAAAAAAGGAGATACTCTATTTATAGGACCAAATAGTGATTTAATAATAAAAGACAGGATGAAAGTTAGAATAAAAAGTGGAGTCCTTAGATCTATTATACACAAATTAAAACCAAATGAAGCATTTAATGTAGTAAGTGGTGGCGGAGTTGCAGGTGTCAAGGGAACGGAATTTATTGTATATGCTAAAGAAAACGCATCTGCTCTTTTTACTAAAGAAGGTGTAGTGACTCTAAAAAATTTAAATTCAGCAGTTAATACTAGGGCAAAAGAGATGTCTCAAAGTGGAGCTAATGTTGGTCCTATTCAACCTATTAATTATGAAAAAGACAAAACATTAAAAGATATGTATGAGATGTTATATGAGGTAACTGGAATTGTAGTGCCAAAAGAGATGAGAAAAATAAAAGAGCTTCCAGAAATCATTGCCAGGTGGAATATTAATTATACAAGTTATTTAATTGATAAAAAAGAATTTAGAGAAGCATTAAAATATTTAAATATAGCATTATTATTCACATCAAAGCCAGATGTAAAGGCCGAAATATTATTTCAAAAATCTATTATAAATACTAGATTTTTGAAAGATTATAATTCTGCTATTGATTATTTAAAAACAGTGGCAACTATTTATAAAAATACAGAATTTTATGAAGACGCAATTTTCCAGCTAGGTTTTATCTATTTAGAAACAAAAGATTTAGATATGGCCAATAGGTATTTTAAATTATATAATAAATTGTTTCCACAGGGTAAATATAAAAATCAAATTAAAGTACTTATAAAAAAGGCAAAGAGAGAAAAGAATAAGTAGTACCTAGATGAAAAAATATTATATATATTTTTTTATATGTTTTTTGGTAATTGTAGTGGGTTATTTTTTATACTTTGAACAATTTGAATTTTTTCAAACAATAGATGATAGGATACAGGATGTAAAATTTAGATTTAGAAAAACAGTGATACCATCGAACAAGGTGGTATTGGTTGAAATAGACGGGAAAAGTATAGACAAAATTGGGAGATGGCCGTGGAAGCGTGATGTTGTTGCTCAGTTAATAAAAAAAATAGACAAATTAGGTGCTAAGACCATAGCTTTAGATATGGTCTTTTCTGAATATTCAAATAAAAAAGATGATGAGATATTAACAAGGGCCATTGCTGATTCAAAAAAAGTGGTGTTGGGGTTTTTCTTTAGAGATCAGGAGAAAAAGGATGAAAAAGAAATTGCCACTAAAAATTTACCTGATTTTTGTATTGAGAACATTCAAGTTTTAGGAGATGTAAATGACATCCCTATCAAGAATTTTCCTACAGCAGAAACAAATATCCCTCCCATTTCATCAGCTGGTGTGGGAAAGGGGTTTTTTTCAGTATTCCCTGACAGTGATGGAATATTGAGGAGACTGCATTTAATAGCGGCCTTTGAAGGATATTTAATGCCATCTTTATCACTTGCGGCTATATCAAATTACCTGTCGCAGTCTATCTTTGTAATTATTGATAGATATGGAATTGTTGAGTTAAGGGTTGGTGATAGAAAAATTCCTGTATCAAATACTGGAAGTTTACTTATAAACTTTTATGGAAAAGGACATACAATACCACATATATCTGCAGTGGATATTTTAGAAGGACATGTTAATAAAGATATTTTAAAGGACAAATTGATTTTTTTAGGTGTAACAGAAAAAGCTGTAGGCGATCTGGTTCCTACACCAACAGATCCCAATTTCCCAGGTACTGAAGTACATTGTACAATGGCATCAAATATATTACAAAATTTTTATCTTGTGAGAAATACTTACGTTTTTTTAATTGATATTTTATCCATACTGATTATTCCTGCAATACTTACAACTATTTCTGTGAAGACTAAAAATACCCTTTTTTCTCTTCTGGGCTTTTTTATATTTGGTGGACTTTATGTGTTTTTTAATATTTATTTATTTTCAGTATATAATATAAGAATTGCTACTATATATCCATTTGTTCAGTTTATTTTATCTTTTGTGCTTCTTGAATCTTATAGAAATTTTGTTATTGAACAGAGATCTAGATATCTGAAAAAGGCCTTTAGTAGTTATATAACTAAGGAACTTGTAAATGAGGTTTTAAAATCCCCTGAAAAACTCAAACTAGGAGGAGAAAAAAAAGTAGTAACAGTACTCTTTTTAGATATTAGAGACTTTACATCTATATCTGAAAAATTGAGCCCTGAAGAGCTTGTTAATCTGTTGAATAACTTTTTTGGTCCTGTCACAGATATTATTTTGAAAAATAAAGGGATGTTAGACAAATATATTGGCGATGCAATAATGGCACTTTTTAATGTACCTGTAGATCTTCCAGAACATGCAAAAGCAGCAGTTAAATCGGCAAAAGAAATTATTGGGTGTGTTAAAGACTTAAATAATGTCTTTAATAAAAAAGGATATCCTCAGATAAGAGTGGGGATTGGAATAAATACTGGTGAAGCAGTAGTGGGTAACCTGGGTACAAAGACCAGATTTGATTACACTGCCATAGGAGATACTGTAAATTTGGCCAGTAGAGTTGAAGGCCTTAATAAATATTTTAATACCAATGTGTTGATCACAGAATATACTGCAAAAAAAATATCTAGAGAGGATTTTCTCATAAGATACATTGGCAAAGTAATTGTAAAAGGAAAGAGTGCTCCAGTAAAGATGTATGAATTGATTACTGATTTAAATTTAAATAGTAATGAAGTAATTGATTTTGAAACCGCTATAGATTTATTATCAAAAGGGGATATGCAGAGAGCAAAGGATATATTTGAACGATTGTATAATGATTATAATGATTATTTAAGCGAATATTATCTTGGTTTAATATCAAAAATAATTGATCCAAATGATTTAAAGTCAGATTTGAGTATTATTCAATTTGACAAAAAATAAGGTATATTATGGAACAATTAAACTATTTTATCGATATGTTTGATCAATTACTTGTGCACAAAAATGACATTATTTTATTTAGCATAACTATTAGTATTATACTATTTCTTAGGATTTTAGTAGGTCTTTTAAAAAAAAGATTTGATTGGCCTTCCCTTTTTACCAAGATCTTAAATTATTCAATAATTTTAATTTTTGTAGAATTTTTAAAAGAAAAGATCCAGGGAATATGGTTTTTGAAAATACTTTTTGTTTTGGAGACAGTTCTTATATTTTTGATAGTAAAATCACTAATAATAGATTTATATATAAATGAATATCTTTTACTAAAAAAGAAAAAGAAAATTAGTTATATCATAATTGATATTATTAAATTTGCAATTATATTGTTATTTATAATGGTCTTTTTAAGAAATGTATTTAATGTTGATTTAGTAACTATATTAACCCCATCTGCTATTATGACTGCTATAATTGGTCTTTCTATGAAAGATACTATTGGCAACTTGATATCCGGGATAGTAATACAAATTGAAAAGCCTTTTGATCTGGGAGATTGGATTCAGGTTGGTGATTTAATTGGTAAAGTTGAGGAAATAAATTGGAGGTATACAAAGATTAAAACTATTTTAAATATGTATGTAATAATTCCAAACAACACTATTTCTTCGGAAAATATAATTAATTACAGTAAACCATCTGAGGAATTAGAAGTACAAATAGACATAGGAGTTAGTTATGAAGTACCTCCTATCAAAGTAAAACGGGCTATTTATGATATTTTAAACAAAAATCGGTTTGTTGATCAACATATTGAAAAAAAAGTTTTACTAATGGGATATGGGTCATCTTCTATTAATTATAAGATTATTTTTGGCGTTAGAAATTACTATGAAAAAAGATTGGCAATAGATGAGATATACAGCTCAATTTGGTATCAATTCAAAAATTTTGATATTGAAATTCCTTTTCCAATTAGGACAGTTATAATGAAGGAACAGGAACCAAGGCAAGTTGATTCCAGAATTTTTTCTGTTTTAAAATCCAATGAGCTGCTTCAGAATGCGAGAAAAGAGGTTTTTGAGTTTTTAGCTATGTATGGTAATTTACTTAAATTTCACATAGGAGATAAGGTGATTAACGAAGGCGACGTTGGAGATACAATGTACATAATTATTAGCGGTGAATTTGAAGTTAGAAGACAAGGTAAAACAGTTGCAAAACTTAAGAAGGGAGATTTTTTTGGTGAAGTGGCCTTAATATCTGACCAAAAGAGAAATGCAACTGTTGTTTGTACTCAAGACGGCGATGTTTTAGAAATCGACAGGATGTTGTTTAAGCTGGTGTTAGAAAAGGACCATATTTTGCGAAATGAGGTGTATAAGAAGTTTAAAGAAAGGGTTGTTAGGGAAGTAAAAAAACAAAAAAACAGTTCCAGGGAGGAAAAAATAAGTTTATTTGAGAACTTAAAAAAATTGTGTGGATTTTACAACTAAAGGGGATAAAATGATTTTTATAAAAATAGTTTTATTTTTATTGTGGTGTTTAAATTTTTTTAGCCTTCCTGGAAATTGGCTTATGGTGGTGGTATTATTTTTATTTGATATCTTTAGTACTACCTTTTCTCCTCCTATTTCATGGTGGGCAGTTGTGATATTGCTTTGTATTTTAGGTGAAGTTATAGAATTTGTTGGACAGTTTGTTGTGGGAAAGAAATATGGCCTTACTTCTAAGGGCAACCTAGGGTCATTTATTGGGGCAATTACAGGCGCCATTTTAGGCGCTCCTTTTTTACTTGGGTTAGGGGCATTAATCGGAGGGATATTGGGTGCCTTTGCAGGTAGCCTTGTTTTTGAACTTGCCAGCGGAAAAAGTTTTTCTGAGTCAAAACAGGCAGCTTATGGCGCTATGTTTGGGAAGATCCTGGGAATTGTTGCGAAAATGAGTGCTGGAATTGGAATTATTCTTTTAACATAATATGTTAGTTAAAGACTTAACGTTGCAAAATTTTTTAATGACCAAAAAAACAATAAAAATCCTTGACTGAGTTATGTAATGAGCGTATCACCAATTGGCAATAAAGCGATTTTAATTTGTAGTTGTGTTAAATATATTCTGCACTGGGTAAGGAAGGGATATATGCAAAGAACCGAAGATGCGTTTCTTAATATGGCCAACAAAAAGGTGTTAATTGTTTTTTTTGTATCTTTATTTTTCGTTTTAACTAATTTAATAGATGCAAGTTGTAAGAAGAGAATTTTAATTACTAATTTGCAGAAATGCATAAACCTTGCCTTAAAAAATAGCCCCATGTTAAAGGAAAAAACCTTTGATATAAAGGCGCAGGAAAAATCTATCTCCATAGCAAAATCAGACTTTTTTCCCTATATTAAATTAAAAGGTAGTTATCTTAGATCAGAACATCCTAACAGGGTTATTTTTGCCCAAAGAAATAATCAACCAGGGATATTTGACAAGGACATCTTTTCTGGCGGTGTAGAGTTGACTCTGCCTATTTTTTTAGGTGGTCGCAGGATATATAATTATAAGGCAAGCAAGTTAATAAAAGATATCTCAGTTGACAGATATTTTTTTACAAAGCAAGAGCTAATTTATAACATAGCTTCTACTTATCTAAAGATTATTGAGACAAAAAAGGCAATTTTAGCTGTAGATAAGAATATTGAATTGCTGACAAAGCAATTAAAAGATATAGAGATCAGCCTCAAGGTGGGCAAAGTTGCTCCTGTTGATAAAATGAAGGTCCTTGTGCCTATTGCAAATCAAAGGGCGAAAAAAAAGACCTTAGAACAAAATATCCTGGTGCTCCAGCAGATTTTAAAGAGGCTAATTGGAATAGAACAG
>NZ_JBMYBT010000111.1:0-2883 GCF_053993635.1 Desulfothermus sp.
GTGTAAAATTAAAAAAAAGCAGAAAAGCATGACAGATAGAAAAACAAAATTTACAGATTTTGAAGCTCTGGCCGAAAATTCACCTTTGGCCATCTACCTGGTGAGCACGAATGGATTTTTTAGGTACGTTAACAAAAAGGTTTGTGAAATAACTGGGTATAGTAGAGATGAGCTTTTCAATATGGAATGGACGAAATTAGTCCATCCAGAATTTAGAGAATTTATGCTTGGTCAGGTCGATAAACGATTTAGACAAAAAGGGGCCCTTCCTAAATATGAGTTCAAGGCAATAGATAAGGATGGAAGTGAAATATATATGGAGGGTCATTTTTCTCTGGTGGATATTGGCGGAGAGAGATGCATTTTAGGGCAGGTATTGGATATTTCAGATAGGAAAAAGATGGAAATCGAACTAAAGCGACAAGAAGAGTCTTTGCGTAGAGTTTTAGAGACATCAAATCTCGGATATTTTGAAGTAGATATTGCAGGAAACTTTTTATATGTCAATGATGCCCTGGCAAAGATGTTTGGCTACCCAAAAAAAGAGCTAATTGGGATGAACAACAGAGAATACACTGAGCCAGGAGATGCAAAGAAGGTGTATAAAGTCTTTAATAAGGTATATAGGGAGGGAAAGCCAGTTACATTCTTTGATTGGAAGATTAAGACTAAAAAAGGAAAGAAGATATTTGTAGAGACCTCTGTTGATTTAATATACAGTGAAAAAGGCGAAAAAATAGGATTCAGAGGGATAGTTAGGGATGTAACTAAGGAGCGAGAGATAAAAAAAGAGTTAGAAAAACGGGAGAAATATTATAGGACACTATTTGAGGGGTCAGCATCTCCTACAATAATCGTTGATGAATATAAAATAGTTGATGCCAATAAGGCCTTTGAAGAGTTATCTGGCTACAAAAGAGAAGAAATAATAGGAAAGCTTGAGTGGACTAAATTTGTTGCTGAGAAAGATTTACCCAGGATTTTAGAGTATCAACAAAAAAGACAAATTGATCCAGAAAGTGGACCTTCAATGTACGAATTTACATTTATAAACAGAAATAAAGATAAAAAAGATGTCTTGATAATAGTAACTCATTTGCCAGATGGAAATCTTTTGGCCTCTTTGTTGGATATCTCAGAAAGAAAAAAATTGGAAGAGAAATTGAAATTTATAAGTTTCCACGATCCATTGACAGGTCTGTATAATAGATACTATTTTGAAGAAGAATTCAACAGGCTTGGAAATTGTAGATGTCTTCCTGTGGCTTTAATTATCGCTGACCTTGATGGATTAAAATATGTAAATGATACCTTTGGACATAAGGTGGGAGATAAGTATATCAAGGTATGTGCAGAGATATTAAAATCTAATGTGAGGAAATCTGATGTTGTTGCAAGGATTGGAGGGGACGAATTTGGGATAATATTGCCAAAGAGTGATGAGAAGGTAGTAAGAAAAGTCATTTTAAGAATTAATGATGCAATCTCTAAATTTAATAAGAATAAAAAAGAAAAATTTAAGATAAGTATATCAATGGGATATGCTGTAAGTTCAAACAATAAATTAGAGAACAATAAGTTGTTTAGGGAAGCTGATAACGCCATGTATCTTGAAAAACAGAGAAGAAAAAAAAGGAAAGAATATATATGCATGAGGTAAAACTTGGTTTTAAAATAAAGGATTATCTTACTGGAAAAGATATAGATGCTACTACTTATGAAGACATAAGGCAGGATATTGTAAAAATAATGGTTGAAGAGAAATCATATCCTAAAGACCAGATAAAATCAAAACTGCCAATAATCTTTAATGTGGATCAAAAAGAGTTTGTGAGGAATATTGATTTTGTCATTTTTTTAGAAAACAAGCCCCTTGCGATAATTTTGTTTTGTGCAGGAGAAATAGAGACATATATAAGAGAAGCGGTTTCCTTGGCTAGGTTAATAGAAGGAGGTCCTGCACGTTTTTCAATTGTTACAGATACAAAAAAATTTATGTTAGTATGTGCAAAGGATGGGGAAATTCTATCTCAAGACCCGTATGAAAAATTTCCAACCTGGCAGGATATCTTAAGCCTTTTAGATAGATGTTCTGAATTTACTATGGATAATAGCCGGATAGAAAAAGAAAAACGAATCCTCTACGCCCTATCTCAAATAAGTTGTGAATGCAGAGATTCTTGTAATATTTAATATCAAATTTATGCAAAATTTACCAACTAAGGCTATAACAGTTTCTTTATTGAACCTGCACAGTGCATTTTAGAATTATTAAGGGCTAATCTCAATACAAAATCCAATAATACCCGACAGATTTAGTCCAAATTAACAATTTAAGGCTGCCATCCATTCTTTTTGACATTTTATAAGGGATAGATTATTAGCCTATTGTTTTTAGGGGATTTGTCCTCGCTAGGGGTATTTTATTGTTTTTAATGTAAAGGAAGTAATTTAAAAATTGAAATGGGTTATTATGATAAAAAAGATTAAAGGTTTTAGTGATTTATATCCGCCAGAAATAGAAAAATATTCATTTATTGAAAAAGTAGCAAGGGAAATATTCTCTTTATATGGTTTTGTTGAGATGAGGACCCCTATTTTAGAGAGAACCGAGTTGTTTGCCCGCTCCATAGGAGATGAAACAGATGTGGTGCAAAAGGAGATGTTTTCCTTTTTAGACAAAAAAGGAAGGAGTTTATCTCTTCGGCCAGAGGCCACTGCTGGAGTGGTTCGAGCATACATTGAAAACAAGATATATGCAAAAGAGAATATCTCTAAATTCTTCACAATTGGGCCAATGTTTCGCTATGAAAGGCCTCAAAAGGGCAGGCAAAGGCAATTTCATCAGGTAAATGTAGAGGTCTTTGGTAGCAGTTCTCCATA
>NZ_JBMYBT010000112.1:0-22244 GCF_053993635.1 Desulfothermus sp.
TGGGAGGGCCTTGGAAAGGGCACCTAGCAACACATCAACTATTCTCTGAGATGTTTCTACATTTCCTCCTGCAACACTTGCGGGAAATTTGGCATCAACTATACTTCCTTTGCGAGTTATCAAGGTAATGGGCCTTAACAATCCAGCATTTGTTGGAATTTCATCTTTAATAAGGGATCTAAACACATAAAGGACTGCAGAAAGTGTGATGGAATAGACAGCATTAATACTCCCTTTAACTTGATCATCACTTTCCTTAAAATCCACAACTACTGTATCGTCATCAATAGTTATTTGAACAGCAATCTTTATCTTTTCTCGTTCAATTCCATCATCATCCATATAATCTTCAAATTTATATACTCCATTGGGAATATCTTTTAACCTGCGCCTTAAAATTTTCTCAGAATAATCCATTATAGCTAACGCATAATTTTTGACCATTTCAAGCCCATAATTATGGATAAGTTCTTCTATTCTCTTAGTTCCTGTCATATTAGCCATTATTTGAGCAGTAAAATCCCCTTCTCTCTCATAAGGGGTCCTTACATTATTAATGAGAAATTTCATCAAAGGTTCTACTATTTCCCCTCCTTCTAGAATCTTTAAAGGTGGGATAATAATGCCTTCTTGAAATATGGAGGTCGCAAGAGGCATTGAACCAGCACTCATGCCTCCTATATCTGCATGATGTGCCCTATTTGCCACAAAGAATTGCGGTTTTTTCTGTCCTAAAAAAACTGGTGCCACAATAGTTACATCAGGAAGATGTGTTCCCCCTTTGTAAGGGTCATTTAAGATTACCATATCACCTTCTTTCAAATCCACATTTTCAATTGCTGACTTTACACTCATAGGCATTGATCCAAGATGTACAGGAATATGGGCAGCTTGCGCAATCATATCTCCATTTTCGTCAAATATAGCACACGAAAAATCCCTTCTTTCTTTAATATTTGGAGAAAAAGCTGTTCTATTTAATGTAACCCCCATTTCTTCTGATATGGATACAAATCTATTTTTAAATACCTCTAATAGAATTGGGTTGACCTTCATCTTTACACCTCACACATGGATAATAAGGTTTTCAAATGGATCCACTTCAACTGAAGCACTAGGCGGAACTACAATAGTAGATGAGTATTCTACAATTATAGCAGGCCCATCAAACTTATTACCATATTGAAGAAAATCTCTATTTAAGACCTTTGCTTTGGTCTTTTTTCCATCAAAAATAACATCAGTATCACCAAGATAGGACTTTTCTGACAACCTTTCAATTTTTTGTGTTTTCCTCTCAAATTGAGGTCTTTTCATCTTGCCCCTTGCCCTGAGTCTCAGATTAACAATCTCTACTGGTTTTTTATAATTTGCATAACCATAAAGTCTTTTATGGTACTCATGAAATGTGTCCACATAATTCCTGGAAAAGGGTACTATGATTTCGTAAGACTGGCCAATATATCTCATGTCAAGATACAACTCCAGGGTAATATTTTCCTCTTCAACTCCTTCATTTAATAAATCTTTAATTCCCTGCTTTTCTAAATCAGCAAAAAAAGATTTTAAATTTTCAGCCCCTGGCGTGTCTTTTAACATAACTGTCTTTGAATAGTCCTTTATAATATCTGAGAGCAGCATCCCGATGGCAGATAATATCCCTGGATTTTTTGGAACAAATACCCGTGGAATATTGAGATATTTTGCCAAAAAAGGTGCATGCATACCCCCTGCACCACCAAAGGAAAATAAGGTAAATTCCGATGGATTATATCCTCTTTCTACAGAGATGACTCTAATGGCCCTTTCCATATTGGTATTAGCAACCTGCAGAATACCTTCTGCAAGCTCAATTTCTGATATGCCAAATTCCCTGGCCAGTTGAGAAAAGTAACTGACCAACCTGTTTTTTACAAGTTTCATGTTTCCACCTAAAAAGTGTTCTGGTATAAGACGTCCGAGATAAAGATTTGCATCTGTTACAGTAATCTGCTCCCCTTTTCCATAGCAAATAGGACCAGGATCAGCACCAGCACTAATAGGTCCTACCCTCAATGCCCCACCTTCATCCTTATAAGCAATAGATCCTCCACCAGCACCAACAGTATGTATATCTATCATGGGAACCTTTACAGGATATCCATCTATTTCAGATTCAACAGTCAAAGGCAATTTCCCGTCGATCAAAGACACATCTGTGGATGTTCCACCCATATCAAAAGTTATTAATTTTTCAAAACCAGACATTTTTCCTATTTCAAAAGCTCCAACTGCACCCCCTGCAGGTCCTGAGAGGATTGTTCTTACTGACTCAGACATTGCCACTTCTGCTGAAATAACTCCACCATTTGATTGCATCACCCTCAACTTAGATCCATTAGTTAAATTATCTTTAATATAGCTTAAATATCTATCCATCTTAGGAGAAACATAGGCATTTATTACTGTGGTTGATAGTCTTTCATACTCCCTAAATTCTGGTAGGATCTGGCTGGATAGACAATAATGCAAACCCTTGTTTTTTAGATAATCGCCTATTATCTTCTCATGCTTATCATTTAAAAAAGAAAAGAGAAAGCACACAGCAACTGATTCTGCTTCCATTTTTTTTAGTTTTTCAATTAATAACTCCACCTCTTCTGTATTTAACTCCTTAATAATCTTACCCTTGGAGTTTACCCTGCAATCAACTCCAAATCTCATGGATTCTGCCACAAGAGGTTTATTCTTTTGATAGTAAAGGTCATATAACTTCTTTCTATTTTGTCTGCCAATGTCTATTATATCTTCAAATCCTCTATTGGTTATTAATGCACACTTGGCCCCTTTTTTTTCTAATATAGCATTAGTTGCCACTGTAGAACCATGAGTAATATTCCCAGGATTTCCTTCTAAAATATACTCCAGGCCATTTAAGACAGCTTCTGCAGGATTATTGGGAGTAGAAAGTATTTTATATACACCCCACTTCCCATTTTTCAGATAAATAAAATCTGTAAATGTACCTCCTGTATCTACAGCAAGAATAATCATTTATGCATTCTCCTCTAATATAGATTTTTTTAGTAGAGTTATACCTACACATAATGGAACCTGATAAAATCCTTTAACACAAAGATTATATCTTTATCATATAATGCCTATACAAATGCAGACTGGTTTTTAAAAAATTTGTCTTAGTTCAGCATAAGATTACACTACTTGGAATTACAACCACTACATCATAGTAAAAATTAAAACTAATTTGACGTGATGATTGTTAGAAAGAATCAAAATAATATTGTGTAACTCCTTAATTTGTCTTTAATTTTGGGGATATAACCCGTGTTCTGAGTATCTCTTTTTTGCCATATTTATTAAATCTATATTTTCAAAAAAAATATCCACCAAGAGGGGGTCAAATTGTTTACCCTTTTGTCTTGCTATTTCCTCTAGGACCTTTTCTTCGGGCCACATATCTTTATAACACCTTTTGGAAGATAATGCATCAAAAACATCAGCTAAGCACACAATCCGTCCCCAAATGGAGATTTCTTCACCTTTTTTGGAACCCACTTTTATAATTTTTCCATCTTTTTCTTCAATCTTCCCTGGATATCCACATCCATCCCATCGTTCGTGATGTTCTAGAGCAATTAATCTGGCTATTTTTTCAATTTCAGATGTAGGGTTTTCAAATAGTTTTGCTCCAATAAATGTGTGAGTTTTTATTTGTTCATACTCTTCATCTGTTAATTTTGATTCTTTTTTTAGAATTGTATCAGAAATGGCTACCTTGCCAACATCGTGTAACATCGCTGCAATTCTAATTATGTCTTTATTTTGGTCTATTTTTTTCTCTGGGATATTGTTTTTGTATGCCCAGGCTTCGTAAAGGATTGCTGAATATTCTCCAACGCGATTAACATGTGTGCCTGTTTCTTTGGGGTCCCTTAATTCAGCCATTTTGATCATTCTCAATACAATAGTTCGAAGTAGGCTTGCGCGCTCAAGGGCAATGGATGCACATTCACCTAAAAAAGTGATGACTGGAACAAATTCAGAATGAAATGGAATAATTTCCCCTGTTGATGGATCCTTTGCATTTATTAGCTGTAAAACTCCCAATACCTCTTTTTTGGGATTTAAAAGGGGAAGCGTTAGCATTGATTTGGTCCTGTAGTTGGAGGTTTTATCTACTTGTTTGTTGAATTTATACGGAAGGTCCTCAGGAATTGCATAAACATCATCTATATTCAAAGTTTTTTTAGTTGTTGCTACATAGCCAGCAATAGATGATTCGTCTATGGGGAATGAAAAAGTCTCATATATGAGCTTTTTGTTAGGAGGGAGGTCTTTTTCTCTAGTTTCATTTTGAGCATATTTTAAATGAAGGAAATTTGATTCTTTTTTGTATATAGATCCAGCATCAGCATTTGTGAGTCGTCTGGCCTCTGTTAAGATTCTTTCCAATAGCAGATCCACATCCTGTATCTGTGCAATAAAATTTATAGTGGACAAAATTTCATGGCAGTATTTATTTAAGAGGTAATCCATACCTATTACTCCTATTTATTTTACTTATTTTTTCACTAATTTTTTTCTGTTTTTCAAATTCTCCAAAAATAAGTCCCTTTGGTAATGCATAATTAATAAATCGAGAATAAGGGGTTATATCTCTAGTATTTAGCTTGCCAAAGGGTGTACCTGGCAAGGGCATGAATGTGTGTGCGTGTATTTTGGCCCCTATCTTTGTGAGTTCCTTCATGACTTTTATAGTTTCGTCTATATCCTTTTGTTGTTCCCCTGGCAATCCAAAAATAAAATCTATTTTGGGTATTAATTGATTTTTAACACACAATTTCGCAGCTTTAAATACATCTAAGACAGTATGTCCCCTATGACATAGATCAAGAATTCTCTCACTTCCAGACTGACACCCTATAACAAGATTGTTGTTATTTGCATATTTTTTTACTAATTCAATAGTCTGTTCATTTACATGTTCAGGCCTTACTTCTGAGGGAAAACTGCCAAAAAAGATTCTTCCATTATTTTTAATTATTGACCTTATCCCTATGAGTAATTCTTCTAATCTATTAAAATTAATTGTTTTCCCATCTGGAGATCCATAAGAGAATGCATTTGGGGTTATAAATCTAATATCTTTCATGCCCCTTTTGTATAAGATCTCAACGGTGCTTAATATTGAGTCAATTGATCTATGTCTTGGTCTTTTGCCGAAGATATAAGAAGTTTGGCAAAAGAAGCAGCCAAATGGACATCCCCTGGTTATCTCAATGGGTCCAAATCTTTTAAATTTTATACTAAAAGGAGAGAATTCATTTAAATTAACAAACTCATTTTTTCCTGTAAATTTCATATGTTCGTTAGTCTTATAGTAAATAGAGCTAATTTCTTCTAAGGATATTGTATCACACATATACTTTATGATATCTATAATTGTTTGTTCTCCTTCTCCTTTTGCCACAATATCAAAGCCTAGTTTTAGACAGGATTTAGGATCTCCACTTGCATGTGGCCCGCCTGCTATAAAAATAAGATGAGGCCATTTTGGCTTGATTTGTGATATAGAATTAATTACCTCTTCAAGTTGAGCTGTGAAAAAAGAATATGCAATGGCTATTTTTTCATATTTTGATACAAGGCAAGGGAGGAGTTTAAAGAGATTTTTGTTATTGGCTAAAAATACATCTACTTTGTCAAAATAGTTTTTTGTCTCCAGGGCACCTAGCAGCGCATTAATAGAATATTTATTGCTTTTTTCAAAAACAAAAATTATCCCAATATTTTTCATCTTTATATTTTTTTATATTTGCTGGTTAAATAATATTAAATTTTATATAACTAATACCAAATATACAAGTTTTTAGTGGGGTAAATATATGATTAGCATAAAAGAATTTTTGCAAACTGAGGTAAAACCAGCATTGGGATGTACAGAGCCTGTGTGTATAGCCTTAACCTGTGCCCATGCAGCCTCACTCATTTCAGACAGAATCGTTGATGAGATAGAACTTACCCTATCCCCTGGTCTTTACAAAAATGCAAAAGGGGTTTTTTTGCCAGGAACTTCAGGAGAAAGAGGGATATATATGGCAGCTGCCTTAGGTGCTGTGTCAGGCGATCCCAAAAAAGATTTAGAGGTGTTATCTTCTACATCAAAAAAGGATTTGGATTTGGCGCGCAACCTTGTTTCTTTAAATAGGGTATTGGTTTTGATTGATGAAGATAAAGATGGAATTTATTGTAAGGCGAAAATTAAAGGTGGGCCTAATATAGGAGAAGCAATTATATCAGGGCTTCACAATAATCTTATTTCCCTTAAGTTAAATGGAAAGGAAGTTTTATCAAAAAACAAAACATGTGTATCTGAGATGAAACATGATGAATTAACTATTATTGATAAGTTGAAAAAGACTCCCTGTGATGAGTTGTTTGATCTCTTAGACGAGCTTTCATCTGAAGATCTGGATTTTTTGAAAATAGGAGTGGAAATGAATGTTGCACTGGCTATGGAGGGAATAAATGGCAAATGGGGTTATAATGTTTGCGCAATGTTTTCAGATGATACACGTTCTGATATGGTAGATTTAGAGACAGAGATTAAAAAATATGTAGTTGCAGCAGTTGATGCCAGGATGGGAGGATGTCCATATCCTGCTATGAGCTCTGCTGGGAGTGGGAATAACGGTATAGTTGCAACTATTCCATTATGGGTGGTCAAGTCTCATTTAAAAATACCAGATAAAGATTTTTTAAAGGGAATTTGTTTGTCCCATTTATTTACATCAAAATTAAAGTCACATATGGGAAGAATTACTCCTGTTTGTAGTTGTGGTCTGTCTTCTGGTGGAGCAGTTGCAGCATCTATCTCTTTTCTTATGACAAAAGATAGGGAAATATCAAAAAAGGCAGTGAACAATCACCTTGTATCAATGTTTGGGATTTTATGTGATGGTGCAAAGCCTGGTTGCTCATTAAAAGTGCTTATGGCTATATCAAGTGCACTTAATTCAATATCCCTTGCAAAAAAAGGAATATCTCTCACCAGATACGATGGTATCTGCGGACACACATTGGATGAGACCTTGAAGAATATAGAATTATTATCAAAAGACGCATACGCTGGTATGGATACGCATTTATTAAAGATCATTTCGAGTAAATAAAAAAGGGGCTCTGAGGACCCCTTTATATTTACTCATTTTCTATATCCATGTTAGCGATCATCTGGTTTAATTGTTGAATCATCATGGTAAGTTGTTCAGTGGAACTGGAAGTTCTTTCCATGATTTCAGTAGTATCCTGAGATATTTGGTTTATTTCTTCTGTTGATTTAGTGATTTGTTCAGATGCTGCTGATTGCTCTTCTGCTGCAGTGGCTATGGAACGAATCTGGTCCATGGATTCTGTTGAGAGCCTTACCATTTCATCTAGGAGTTGTTTTGCCTCGTAACTTATCTCCATATTATGTTCAATGGCCTCTGCAACTTCCCGTGTGCTCATCATGTTTGTCTTGGCACTATTTTGAATTGTATGGATATATTCCTCCACGTTTTTGGTAGCTGTCATGGTCTTTTCAGCCAGTTTTCTCACCTCATCTGCAACAACAGCAAAACCCTTTCCTGCATCTCCTGCTCTTGCAGCTTCAATTGCCGCGTTTAGCGCAAGGAGGTTGGTCTGGTCTGCAATGTCTGAAATTGTATTGATTATTTCACCAATGCCTTCAGCTTGTTTTTCCATCTCCTCCATGTGGGACTGGAGGTTCTTGGCCTTTTTCTGAACCTCGGTTAACAGGGAAATGGCTTTATCCAACGCATTTGTTCCCTCCTGTGCCTTCTTAGCGGTGTTTTCAGCAGCTTCAGCTGCCTGGGCTGCATTTTTAGAAACTTCTAAGACAGTAGAGTTCATTTCATCCATAGCAGTTGCTACTTCATCAGTCCTACCACGAAGTTCTTCCATTGAAGAGTTTACAGCTGTTATCTGATTGGTAAACTCTTCACTCATGGCTGTTAATTGTTCAGATAATTCCTTTGCTTCTATAACAGCTTTTTTAAGTATTTCTGCCTGATGGGCCGTTTTTTCCTGCTCTGCTTTTAACTCACTTAGATCTGCGAAAATGGCAAATGATCCAATTAATTTTCCATTTGGGTCATAAAATGGAGCTGCATTTATTTCTGTAAAGACTTTTTTCCCCTTTCTTCCTGTCACTTCCACCCTAACTCCGGTTATCTTTTTTTGCTCTTTGAATGCCCTTCCAGTAATTGTGGGATGATTGGGATCCCCATAGAAAAATTCTGCTGCAGTCATGCCGACAAAGTCTTCAGGTTTTCCGTCCTGCTGAACAAAATCTATGATTTCCTGATTTACATAAATTATTCTATTATCTTCATCGCAAATGATTGCACACATGGGTATTTCATCAACCACTCCTTGCTTCCAGATATAGCTATCATATATGTTCTTTAGATAATTATTTATCTCTTCGCCTATTTTCTTTAGGGTAGCATCCTTTATGTCCTCTAAATTTAATTCAAAGGAATTATTTATCATTCCTTCCCGAATTGCGTCAGTTAGGGCCTGGATTGATCCAGAGGATTTTGAGATGAGTAATTGGCAAATAATAATTGCTACTAAAAAAATTCCCCCTTCAACAAATAGGTTGTTCAGATAGATCCTGCATATTAAGAAAATCAAAAAACTGAGTATCAGAACCCCTAAAACTTGGTTGGATAATTTTTTCATAAATCCCTCCTAGTTAGATACAATTTATTTTTTATTTGTGCATTTCTTTTTAACTAAACATGGTTAATACTTCATGTCAACCATTATGATAACTTGGCATATAATTAATTTGATAGGTGATTTCTTCCAAATATTTAGTCTAGTAATTTTTTTGCCACATAATATGCCTGGCCAAGGGATATGTTTTCGTCATTTGGGGCAAGATGTTTATTGAATTTGGGGATTAGTCCTTTTTGTAATAAGAGATTCTCAAGGTAAGTTGATATAGTTTTATTTTGAAACACTCCTCCGCTTAATGCAATAATTTTTATATTGGTCTCTTTAGAGATTTTTAGTGCCAGCTCTGCCAATGCACTACATAATCCTAGATGAAATTTTCTGCTTATTATGGATTTATGAATATTTTTATCCATATCTTTTAAAATGTTTTTTATTAGAGATACTGAATCTAAAATATATTTATTTGATCTTTTGATTATTTCTATATGGTATTTATCATTTAACTTTCTATCTTGAATATTTTCCAGGGCTATGGCACCTTCCCCTTCATATGTTATTTTTGTCTTTAAACCCAAAAGGGCGGATATTCCATCAAATAATCTACCACAACTAGTCGTTAAGATACAATTTATGTCTTTTTTTAGCATGTTGTAAACTATTTGTTTTTGATTTAGAGAAATTTCAGGGAGATATTTTTCAAGGTCATAGACCTGGCATTCATATAAAAGAGATAGAGCAATCTTCCAGATATCTATTATAGCAGATTCTAAGCCTGGAAGTTTTATGGGATAAAAGTGGCCTATCCTCGTATAAGATAGATTTTTAGAAACAATAAAAATTTCTCCTCCCCAGATGGTATTATCATCTCCAAGTCCAGATCCATCCAAAGAAATTCCGATTACATCTCCACAGATCCCATTTTCTGCCATTACAGATAAAATATGGGCATGGTGGTGTTGGATTTGGAATAGCTTTAGTTCTTTTTGTTCTCTGGCATATCTGGTTGACATATAGTCTGGATGTAGATCGCAACCTATTGCCTTTGGCTCAATTTTTAGTATTTCTTTAAAGTGATTGATGGTATTTAAAAAGAAGTTATAGGTTTTTAGATTTTTTAAGTCTCCAATATATTGAGATACAAATGCTTTTTCCTTGTTTACCAGACAGATGGTATTTTTTAACTCTGCCCCAACTCCAAGGCATGGTGGATATTTTTCCTTTAAAAAAATAGGAGATGGAACATATCCTCTCCCACGCCTAAAGAATAATTGTCTTCTATTATTTAAAATCGTCACAACAGAGTCGTCACATCTAATTAATATATCTCTATTGTGTAGCAGGAAATAATCTACAAAACCATTTAAATTTTTTAAGGCCTCTCTATTTGAAATGCATATTGGATGAGAGGAGATATTTCCAGAGGTCATTATAAGTATAGGCAATCTATTAGGAGGAAGATTATCTTTTAAATAATAGAATAGAACATAGTGAAGTGGAGTATAAGGAAGCATAATACCTACATCTTCAGTATCTGGAGATATTTCTTTTGCCAATACTCCCTGTTTAGCATTAATTATAACTATTGGCTTTATCTTTCCGTTTAGTATTTCTTTTTCTTTTTCTGTTAAGTATGCAATTTTTTCCACATCATCTATTGTTGCTGCCATGAGGGCAAATGGTTTATATGGTCTATTTTTTAATTTTCTAAGTCTAAGTATAGTTTTTTTATCATCTGCCATGCAACATATATGAAATCCTCCAAGTCCTTTAATAGCAAGAATTTTACCATCCAGTATTTCTTCAGCAGCATATTCAATGGAATTTAGCCCCTGGGAAATGATTTTATTTTTTTGATTAACAAGATAAATTTTGGGTCCACACACTGGACAGCAGTTTGGCTGTGCATGGAAACGTCTATCCATTGGGTCGTTGTATTCTCTTAAACAATCTTTACACATGGGAAAACAGGACATAGATGTATTTTCTCTATCATATGGAATCTTCTTAGTAATCGTGAATCTTGGACCACAATTTGTGCAATTAATAAATGAATATAAATATCTTTTATCGTTTGGATTAAATAATTCTTTTACACATAAATCACATATTGCAACATCAGGGCTAATTAATACATCGTGGGAAACAGCTTGTCTGCTTTTTTTTATTTCAAAACAGTTTATATTTGATATGCATGAAATTTTTTCTGAATAAATTTCTGTTATTTGGGATATTTCAGGCGGGTTTTTATAAAGTTCTATTTCAAATTTTTTTATATTAATATCTTTGCCCTGGATTAATATTTCAACTCCTTGTGCATCGTTTAATACATATCCAACAAGATTATACTTTAGTGCTATTTTGTATACAAATGGCCTAAAGCCTACTCCTTGTACTTTGCCCTTTACTCTAATTAATTTTGCTATTATATTATTTTTCATAGAAAAATTGCCAATTTTGTTTTTATAAATTTTAACAAATTACTTACTGCAAGTCTATTTTTTTAAAGAGGGATTTTATGGATAGTTTAGATTTTTTCTTTTACCCCAAAGAGATAGCAATAATTGGAGCAAGTAAGGAAAAAACAAAGGGTGGAAATATAATTTTAAATAATGTGAAAAAGGGGTTTAAAGGGGAGATATATCCTGTAAATCCAAAATATAATGAGATAGAGGGTTTCAAATGTTACAGTATTTCTGAACTTCCTGAAGGGTTAGATCTAGCCATTGTATTTGTTCCAGCTAAAGTAGTTGTGGATGTAATTTTAGAGCTAGTAAAAAAAAGAGTTAAAGGGGTTATAATTGAATCTGGGGGATTTGCTGAATCAGGTGAGTTTGGAGAAAAGTTGCAGAAGCAATTGTTAGAGATAAGGAAACAGAGCGGCATTAGAATCTGGGGTCCCAATTGCATGGGGATCGTTGATATGCACGCAAGGTACGTATTTTCTTTTGTCTCTCCTACTATTTGGGATTTTATTTATCCAGGAGATATATCCCTTATTGTTCAAAGTGGTATGCTTAGTGCGGGCTTTTTAATAGATACATGCTCATCAGGCCCATTTGGAATAGCCAAGGCATGCTCTATTGGGAATAAATTGGATGTGGATGAGTGTGATCTCTTAGAATATTTATTAAATGACCCTGAGACAAAAGTGATTGGAATGTATTTAGAATCCATAAAACAGGGGAAAAAATTTTTGAACCTGGTCAAAAACGCACAAAAGCCCATAGTTGTTTTAAAAGGGGGTAAGACCAAACAAGGGGCAAAAGCAGCCTTAACACACACGGCCAGTTATGCAGGCTCTTATGAAGTGATATCTGGAATTTTTGAACAGGCAAATGTGGTAGAGGCAAATGATTTTAAAGAAATGATGGACCAGTGCCTCGGGTTTTCTTTTATGGATGAATATCACCTCAAAGGTAGTAAGGTGGCGGTTATAACCTACAGTGGAGGGGCAGGCATTGTTAGTGCTGATCTGTTCAAAGACAAATCCATTGAACTGGCAAACTTGAGTAATGATACAATAAAGAAGATCAAATCGTTTGCCCCTGAGTGGCTACCTATTTCTAATCCAGCAGATGTGTGGCCAGCTGTTGAGAAAAATGGGCCATCTGCATATGTACATATCTTTAAAGAAATATGTAAAGATGATGGTGTAGATTTTATTTTTCTTCATGTTTTTTCTGTGGGACAATTGGGTGGAGTAGATCTCAAACAAATTAAAAATATTTCAAGGAGGCTAAATAAGCCAGTTTTTTTGTGGGGTTCAGGTGATCGTGAGTCAAAATATAAGTTGTTTGAGCTTTGTAGGGAATTAAGATTGCCAATATTTCAAGAGATTTCCAGGGCAGTGGAAGTTATGGATAAAGTGGTTAGGTTTTATAAAAAAGAGGAGCCACAGGTGGACATTAATCTGTTGAATGACAAGCCTTTACCCATCAACTGTCCATTGCCATCAAAAAAAGAGATTTTAGATGAATATGAATCCAAATCTTTTTTGAGGAGTTTAGGGATTCCTACTGTGGAGGAATACCTGGTAGCTTCAGAAAAGGAAGCTATTTTTTATGCAGAAAAGATGGGATATCCAGTTGTATTAAAAGGTATTTTACCAGGACTTATACACAAGACAGAACACGGACTTGTTAGAACTAATTTGCATACAGAAGGACTGCTTAGGGCAGCTTATCAGGAGTTAAATAAAAAGATCTCTGATAATGGAACGATTTTAATACAGAAACAACTAGAAATAGGATATGAATTGATTGCTGGATTAAGTAGGGACAAAAATTTTGGACCTGTGGTTATGCTGGGATTTGGCGGAATATTTGCAGAGATTTTGAAAGATAAGATATTTAGAGTTGCACCTTTTTCTTTAAAAGAAGCCTATCTATTTACGTATGATCTTAAAAATCAAAAGATTTTAGAAGGATATAGAAAGTATCCAGAAATTAATAGGTTAGACCTGGCAAAGATTATAAAAATCCTTGGAGAGTTGGGACAAAGATTTGATGAGATTGAGTCCCTTGATTTAAATCCCCTGATTGTTAATTCCAATGGTATTTTTTGTGTAGATGCCACAATTACCAGAAAAACATAGAAATTCGTGTCATAAAAAAATGCATCTACCCCTAGTGATTGGGGAGCCATAGATATTACTTCTTGATTAACTTATAAGAAATGGTTAGATTGATATATTCTTGAGTCAGCTTAGCACTTCATATTTCCTATCCAACATCCACGAGGGTTTAAAATATTTTTATTAAGGAGAATGATTAGATGTACAGAAAAAGTCCTCACATATCTATTGCAAATGTTAAATTAATTGAGCGTGTACTTGGTGTATCAGAAGAAGATATCGCCAAGTGGCCAGAATACACCAAGGAGACTGTGGAGAGTTTGTGCTCTGAGATTTTTTTAATACGCTACAACCCTTACATTCCTTCTGAAGTTGTATTTAAGAGTGTGTTTAAACAGCTTGAAGATGAGCGGGGTGTTTTAGATGAAGATGTATATAATCTTCTTGTTAAAGGTTTAAAGAGATTTTGGGAAGAGTATTTAGAAGATAAGGCCTTTAGTAAAAAGGTGATATCCAGACTTAAAAAATATATAGATCCTAAACATATATACACATCTCCCAACCACCTTGTAGAGTGTTCTACTGATGCAACTGACCTTAGGGTGGAACTTCCAATGTTTGTGGTTGCTCCTGGATGTATGGAAGAAGTAAAAAAGGTAGTTGAGCTTGCAAATGAAATGAAGTTTTATCTTGTTCCCAGGGGTGGAGGATCAGGACTAACTGGGGGAGCCATCCCTTGCAGGCCCCGTACAGTGATTCTCAGTTTGAGCAGAATGAAAAAGATCCTTAGTATAAATAAAAGTTCTATGACTATGTGTGCCCAGAGTGGGGTTATTACACTTAATGCTGCAAAAGAAGCGGCCAGATATGGACTTCTTTTTACAGTGGATCCAGCGTCAAAGGCGTCCTCTTCAATTGGGGGAAATATTTCTGAAAATGCAGGTGGTCCTTTTGCCTTTGAGTATGGAACCACGCTGGACAATATTTTGAGTTATAAGATGGTGTTGGCAAATGGAAAGAGTATTGAAGTTAAGAGAAAAGCACACCCCAGGCACAAAATCTTGCCCCACGAAGTGGCTGTATTTGAGATCTATTCTGAAGACAATACCTTGATTGATGTTGTTGAATTAAAAGGAGACGAAATAAGGGGGACTGGCCTTGGTAAGGATGTTACCAATAAGTATTTAGGGGGGCTTCCTGGAGTCCAGAAAGAAGGAGTGGATGGGATAATCACTGAAGCATGTTTTGTGCTCTATAAAAAGCTCCCATTTTCTTCCACTCTCTGTTTGGAATTTTATGGAAATACTATGGAAAACGCGATGCTGGTGATCAAGGATCTGGTAAAATTGAGGGATGAGATAAGAAAAAAGGGCGATAAGGTAAAGATGTCTGCCTTAGAAGAATTTGGGGCAAAATATGTTCAGGCAATAGAATATAAAAAGAAATCAATATCATTTGAAGGAGATCCAATATCAGTTCTACTTATTCAATTAGATTCTGAAGATAGGGAAGCCCTGGAACAAATCACACAACAAGTGGCAAAGATTGCAAAACAACATGAGAATGTGGATGTATTCATTGCAAAGCACGCAAAAGAGGCAGAAATATTCTGGGAAGATAGGCATAAATTGAGTGCAATTGCCAGGCGTACCAGTGGTTTTAAGATTAATGAAGATATTGTTATACCAATAGATGTTATTCCTGAATTTTCAAAATTTTTGGAGGAGTTAAATTTATATTATGCAGCCCTGGCTTATAGAGATGCCTTGCAGGAAGTTTTAAAGGTTGATGGTGTAGATCCAGGGGATGAATTTATAGATATGGAGATCAATTTTACCTCAAAGATCTTAAATAGAAAGATTGATGTTGCAAAACTTCCTGAACAAGAATTTATGCTCCAGATACATTTTTTCTTCAGGGATCTAAAGAGCAGATATCCTGCCCAGAAGCTGGAAATTTCCGCCATTGAACAACACATGTTAAATACCAGGATAACTATTGCAAATCATATGCATGCTGGTGATGGTAACTGTCACGTGAATATCCCTGTTAATTCCAATGATTCCAAGATGATGAAGTTGGCAGAGGAAGCAGCTTCAAAGGTATTTGAAAAGGTGCTTTCATTAGGTGGTGCTATCTCTGGGGAGCACGGGATAGGGATAACAAAGATAAATTATCTAGATGCAAAACGCGTTGAAGAACTCAGAAAATATAAGGAAATAGTGGATCCAAATAATATCTTTAATCCAGACAAATTAACAAGAAGATCTCTAAACTTTGTTCCTTACACGTTTTCTTTTAATAAATTAATTGAGGACATCAACAAAACATCTATTCCTTATAAGGATAAACTAATTTACATCTTGAAAAACGTTCAGATATGTTCAAGGTGTGGAAAATGTAAACAGGTTTGCCCAATGTATTATCCTGAAGAAGGTTATTTATATCATCCTAGAAACAAGATAATTTCTTTAGGAGCTCTATTGGAGGCCTATTATTATACCAAGATAGTGGAAAATAAGCCAAATAAAAAGCTGTTAAAAATGATCACAGTAATAGCTGATGCCTGCACTTCATGTGGCAGGTGCATGGAGATGTGTCCAGTAAAGATAAATACTGGTGAGCAAATTTTGAATTTAAGAATATTTTTAGAAGAAAGGGCAATATCTGGTCATCACCCCATAAAGGCATCAATACTGCGGTACTTAAACGAAAAAAATAATTATCTTCCTAAGGTAGCAAAGGTCCTAGCAATTGGACAAAAACTCCAGAACAATATTGTAAAAGTAATTCCTGAAAATGTGAAAACAAAATTTAAGCATCCATTAATTTCAGGTCCTGGCCCGAATCTGGGCATAATTGATTTATATTCTAAGTTAAAGGCAAAGAAAAAAAATTATTTTAATTCCTATACATCGGTATCCAAAGAAGAGGTGTTCTATTTCCCTGGATGTGGAGCTGCATTGTTTTTCCCAGACATTGGCCTTGCATCTATTTATTTACTCCTAAAGTTTGGTTTTAGTGTGGTGATTCCAAATGAGCATATGTGTTGTGGATATCCCTTGCTTGCAGGTGGTTTAGGGGAAGAATATGAGAAAAATAAGCTTAGAAATATTAAAAGGATAACTGCTGCAATTAAGACAAATAACCTGATGAAGAATCCAGAAATAGTAGTGCTTACATCTTGTGGTACCTGTTTAGAATCTATATCTTCTTATGGGCTGGAGCATTTTCTTGAGAAAGATACAAAGACGTACGACTGTACCCAGTTTTTAGTGGAAAAACTCATAAATAAAGGACTTTGTTTTCCTTTTAAGGAGAAATTGGAAACAGATTTTCTTGTGTATCATCAGGCATGCCATGTGGAATGGTCTGGGGTTCCTAGATTAAAGTCTGCTGATATATATAAAGAGAAATTGGAAAAGTTGTTTGGCGTAAATATCAAAATAAGTCCAGGTTGTTGTGGAGAAAGTGGGCTTGGAGCCCTTACATCTCCTGCAATTTATTATACCATAAAAAAAAGAAAGAAAAAACAGCTTGAACTGGACTTAAAAGACTATAAAAAAGAGCTTCCAGTCCTTGTTGGATGTCCTTCTTGTAAAGTTGGGCTGCAAAGAATATTCGCAGAAAGGGACTACAATCGAGAAGCTCTACACATATTGGAATTTCTCGCCTATCTAGTTGGTGGGAAAAAATGGAAAAAGGAACTAAAATCAATTTTAAAGGGTTGATGTGTTAAGAGGTTGTTAGACTTAAAAAGAGAAAAATAATGGGGAAATATCAAAAACTGATATTTACAATATTAACTGGTCAAGCTGATAATAAAATAAAATTTATTGATTTGTGTAATTTACTAAAGAAATTAGGATTTGAAGAAAGAGTAAGAGGAAGTCATCATATTTTTAGAAAAGAAGGAGTTATAGAAAAAATTAATCTCCAAAAAGATGGCCCTCATGCAATACCATATCAAGTAAGACAGGTAAGAAATTTGATAATTAAATATGAAATTATAATTTACTGGAGTAAAGAAGACAATGCTTTTATTGCTGAAGTTCCTGAATTGCCAGGATGTATGGCTCATGGAGATAGTTATGAAGAGGCGATTCAAAATATAAAGACTGCTATAGACCTTTGGATTGACACAGCAAAAGAATTTGGGGACCCAATTCCACAACCTAAAGAAGAAAAATTGATATATGCTTAAAGTCTAACGATAGGTGGATGCCCCTAAACTCAAAAACTTCCACAAACCCAACAAACCCCAATTGAGGTGTGGATCTATTTGCTTTAAGTTGACTAAGTTGGATTAAGGAATTTTTCGATGAAATACCTGGCTATAGACTATGGGCAAAAAAGGGTGGGCCTTGCCATATCAACTAGCAATGAAAAACTAATTTTGCCCTATAAGACTTTGATTTACACATCACGGAAGAAATTAGTAAGTGATATTACTTACATAGTTGATACTGAAAATATCCAGGGGATAGTTATCGGTCTTCCCATTGGAATAAATGGAGAAGAAACATTAATAACCAGACAGGTGAAAAACCTTGTCAGAGATTTGAAAAAAAGGCTGGATGTCCCTGTATATCTAGTAGATGAGTCCTACAGCTCTTATAGTGCAGAGCAGAACCTTAAAAGTAGGGGTATGTCAGCAAAAAAAATTAAAAAAGTGGTTGATCAACAGGCTGCAGTGGACATCTTAACTACCTATTTTTCATCCAAAAATTTATGAGAGAAAAATTAAAACATACTCTATATATTTTAATTTTGCTCTGGTTGTTTATATGTTTAGTTTTTGTTGTGGGAATTTATTATTATGGAAAATATTTATGGAACTCTCCAATTGATGAAAATGGTATACATGTAGTTTTTAAAGTAAAAAAAGGAGAAACTTTTAAAGATGTTGTAGATAGACTGAAAAAACAGGGTATTTTAAAAGATACCAAACTTTTTTATTTAATGGGCAGACTCACAAATGCTGAAAACAAGATAAGGTCTGGAGAATTTTTAATAAACACAAGGTGGAGCCAGAAAAGACTACTTCAATACTTAATATCTGGGCCACCATATTTGCACAAAGTTACAATACCCCCAGGAGAAGCCTGGTGGTCAGTTGGAAAGTTGCTCGAGAAAAAAGGGATTTTAAAGTTTTCTGATTTTAAAAAGGTGATCTTTGACAGGGAGTTTTTAGATAAAAACAATATCCCTGGCCCTTGTGCAGAGGGATATCTATATCCCAATACATATTTTTTTGAAAAAGGGGTGGATAAGCAACATGCAAGGGAAGTTGTTGAAAAAATGGTGGATGAATTCTGGCGAGAGGTAAAAAAACATGTATGGAAAAAATCCCTGCCAGAGAGTCATGAAATATATAAAATAGTTATTCTTGCATCGTTAGTTGAAAAAGAAGCCCTGTATGATTTTGAAAAGCCTATTATTGCAGGAGTATTTTTAAATAGACTTAAAAAAAATATGCGCCTTCAGTGTGACCCTACAGTTATTTATGGTTTAGGACCGGGATTTAGAGGAAATTTAAGGAAAAAGGACTTGAGAGATAAAGATAATCCTTATAACACCTATCGATATAATGGACTTCCACCAACACCTATATGTTCTCCCACTGTTTCATCTATCTTGGCCGTGGTACATCCAGCAAAACATTCCTATCTCTATTTTGTTTCAAAGGGAGATGGGACCCACAAGTTTAGTACCACTTTAAAGGAACACAACAAGGCAGTGTATAAATACCAGATTGCCCCTCATAGAAAAAATGTTAATAAATAAAAGACATACATGGTTGTTTGTTCAACTACCTGTTGTTTCCCACGATTTAAGAGAAAATTTCGCTCATATCCCTTATACATCCTCTTTATTATCTTGTTTTTTGAGAAGTGTAATAAAAAATATTGAGGTTATTTGCCTTGATAAAAAGGTAGAGACATTTGGCTCAGATAGTATGATAATTAAAACTATAGTGGATATAGAGCCAGATGTGGTGTGCTTTAGCTTATATCTCTGGAATGTAGAAAGATCTCTTTACATTGCCAGGAAATTAAAACAAATACTCCCTGATGTTTTAGTTATAATAGGAGGTCCTGAAGTAAATTTAGACAATGAATTTATATTGAATGTAGGTGGATTTGATATTGGTATAATTGGTGAGGGAGAATTAGTCCTTGCTGATATTGCAAGTAAACTAGAATTTACTAAATCAAAATTAGATTTAGCAAATTGCATAGCTGATGTAAAAGTAGTTAAACAAAAGATATTTTTATATGGAAGATCTATTGCTCTAAACAAAATTCCATTGGTCCATATGGATGCTGATTGTATTTCTTATGATGGTTCAATTTTAATTGAAACCATAAGGGGGTGTGTACACAATTGTAAATATTGCTATTACCACAAAAATTTTAAAAAAATAAGATATTTTCCCCTTGAAAAAGTCATCTCTGAATTAAAATGGGCATGGGATAAGAGCGTAAATGAGATAAGCTTTATTGATCCATCATTTCTTAGGAGAAAAGATTCAAAATTATTTTTAAATAGACTGCATGAAGTATTAAACAAATCCGGTCCATATATTTTTTGTGAATTAAATGCAGAAGATGTCTCAATAGAACTTGCTGAGTTACTTAAAAAAATCAACGTAAAAAAAGTAGAAGTGGGATTGCAGAGTATAAATGAGGTTGCCCTGCGTTTAATAAACAGAAAGTTTAATAAAAAGGATTTTGTTTCAGGAATAAAGGAGTTAAGAAAAAGGGAAATAGATATTTTGTTGGATTTGATTGTAGGACTTCCTGGAGATGGAGTTAGGGATGTATTAAAAGGAGTTGATTTTGTCTTAGAAAATAAACTAGCAGATCAATTTGGCATCTATCCCTTGTGTGTTTTGCCAGGTACTGAACTCAGGTCAGAATCAACGAAATTAGGCTTAGATTATACTAATAAGCCGCCTTATCTTGTAAAAAAGACAAAAAATATGGACAGAGCAGAGATTAAAGAGACATTTGTTTCAATAGAAGAAAAAATAGATATAGACCTGTTCCCAAGGGAGTTTCCCCTGCTATTCCCTGATGAGTCTTATTTATCTAACAATGTATATCCAATATATCTTTTAGATCTACAAGATAGGGGCATTGATATAAATGATTTTGCATTAAATTGTTTGGACAATCTAATGTGTTCCATAATGATTCACATATCTGATGTTAGCTGGCTTTTAAATGGAGAAAAATTTTTAAGACTGTACAATCTTATTTTGTCCAAAAATCCTTTTATACTAATTGATATTATAATTGACGATGAACAGATAGATGGACTTGAATTTGAAAAAATTGTGGATATTTTTAAAAGTGTGTTATGTGCAAGGGATATGTACATGGATAAAGTCTATGTGGATACCATTGATGCAGTAAGATCAACTCAGGTGTTTCTTAAATTACGAGGGCAAGATGATAATTTCGCCCTGGTTTCAATTCCATCTACTATATATTCAACACAAGAAAGCACTTTTTGGTTTAAGATATATGGCCTAGAAGATGGATGTTTAGAAGAATATTTTTTAGATAAATTTGCGTATGTTACTAAAATACAAAATTTTTTATACAGGATATCCTATGCACAAGATTGTTTAAACCTTTATAAGTCTGTTTTTCCACTTGGCAAGAGGGAAGTATCATTTTATGGTCTTTAAAAGATAAATAGAGATAAATAGAAAAGTAAATAAGTTATGTATTCAGAGGAATATTGGATGTTTAGTGATATGGAAACCATAGACAGAGAGTATAAAGAAACCTTTGGAGATTCAGTATTAAAGGCTATATGTGCTATGGCTAATACCAAAGGTGGAGAGGTAATAGTGGGTGTGGCTGATAATGGAGAAGTAAAGGGTATTGAGATAGACAATAAAGCATTGGAAAGAATCACTCAAAAAATAATAGACAAATTGGGATTGCACCCACAAATTGAAGTAAAAGAGAAAAATGGAAAAAAGATCATTGTAATTACTACTCAAAAATCAAAAGTGCCCATTTCTTTTAATGGAAGGTATTATGAGAGGGTTGGTAATACGACCAGGGAGATGAGAGCTGAAAAATTAAGACAATTTTTCTTGAAAGAAGCGAATTGGGATTCTCTTGTAAACAGGGAAGCAGAATTTGAGGAGATAGACAAAAAGACCGTAAGGATGTTTATAAGGATGGCAAATGCAATGGGAAGATTCACGGTATTTGATGAAAATGTAGATATAAAAGCCCTTTTTGAGCATTTAAAATTATCAAATAAGGGCAGATTGACAAATGCAGCCATAGTTTTATTCGGAAAAGACCTCCAAAAATATTTCTAAAATGCTGTGTTGCGTGTGATAAGACTCAAAAATGAGATAACTCCAATTGGGGATAGATTGATAGGTGGTAACCTTTTTAAACAGGCGATGGAAGGAGAAGAAACAATAAAAAATTTTCTTGGAGTAAGATATGAGATTAAAGAACTTGTGAGAAAAGAGATATGGGATTATCCCTTGCCAGCAGTAAGAGAGGCTTTGATGAATGCATTGATCCACAGAGATTATTTCAGATGGAATGTTCAAACCCAAATTAAAATTTTTGATGATTATATATGGTTTTATAACATTGGAGAATTGCCAGAAGGTATAACTATTGATCAGCTAAGAGAGCCTCACCCCTCAGTACCAAGAAATCCATTAATAGTGCACATTTTTTACCTTGCTGGTTTTATAGAAGAGATGGGCTCTGGAACAGGCAGAATAATAGATAATATGAAATTAGCAGACCTTCCTGAACCAGAATTTAAAGAAGAGTTGGGCGGGTTTTCTGTATATTTTAGAAAGGATAAATACACCGAAGAGTACTTGAGAAAGCTTGGTTTAAATGAGAGACAGATAAAAGCAGTGATGTAT
>NZ_JBMYBT010000113.1:0-3820 GCF_053993635.1 Desulfothermus sp.
TTATTTAACGTCCCCAAGGGGATTTGAACCCCTGTCGCCGGCGTGAAAGGCCGGTGTCCTAGACCGAGCTAGACGATGGGGACTTTTTTGAGAACTTAACTGGGGGACAGGGATTCGAACCCCGGCTACTGGGGCCAGAACCCAGCGTCCTGCCACTAGACGATCCCCCAATCAACGAGAAAAAGACCATATAGATTTTTATTTCACCTGTCAAGTATTTTTTAACTGGCACTGGCTAAAATTCTAGTTTTTCTTCTAAGTTTCTTAATTTGTTTTCTAATCTTATCCCTTTCCTTTCTGTTTTTTCTTGGTATTTCTAATTTTGCCTGTCTGAGTCTTTTTATTTCTCTTTTTAACTCTGAAATTTGTTCTTTGTATGGAGAAACAGCTCCTTCTTCTTCAATACCAAGTACTTCTTTGATCTTTGACAAAAGTTCTTCTTTTTGCATACCTGATGCCCCAACAATTTGGGGAATCTTTTCCATTGCAAGCTGCCTGAGCTCTTTTGCAGTCATTTTTTCCAATGGCTTTTTTAGTTCCAAGGACTCCAGGGTAATTTCCTCACTCATTATGGGACTCCTCCTTAAGGTTTTTTATTTTCTCAATGCATTCTAAATATTTTATATAGGCCTTATATACTGGGCTTTTTGGGGAAATACTTTCCCTTAAATATCCAACAATATCTGGAATTTTGATCTTATTTTTCCCCTGTTTTTCTTTTTTCTCTAAAACAATAGAGTCAAGAGGAGCTTTGTCTTCTAACAATTTATATGTGATTTTGTCAAATAATTCGTTTCCTAGAAATTGATTAATTTTTTTTAAAATATCTGGAGAATAAAAGGTAAGTTCTTGCATAAGTATGCTGTCTTCTACCCCTATTATCACTGTTTTTCCTTTGGTTCCAATAGGCCTTGCAAGTTGTGCTAAGTCTTTACCCAAGACCTTTTCCCAATTCTTCCAGAGACGAATTAGGGCAAATTTTTCTCTACCTCCTTTTTTATCAATTATGTCTAAGATAATCTCAGATGCCTGTTTCATGAGCTAAGTTGTTTTTTAATGTTACATAGATTGCATAACTCTAAGTATGTGGGGTAGCCGCAAATTTTGCATTCATTGTAATTTTCAAACGTATCTATTGGCTTGTTGTCTTCAATATAACTAAATAGAAAATTCCTCTTTATGCCTGGCATTTGGTCTTCTAGGAGATCAAGTGCCATTTTAAATTTTCTTGAAGTTGCCCCTTTAGACAGGGGACAGTCAATCTCAACAGGTTGTATTGAGTTTAGTTCTGCATAAATCAAGATCTCTTTTATTTCCAGTCGATATATTGGTTTTATCTTGGCTGGTATTTTGGGGTGGGGCGAAGGTAAATATGGGTAAGTTTTTTTTACATATTGAAGACGCTTTCCAAGTAAATTTCCCAGAAGACGGCCAGCTTCATCGTCTAAGTTGTGGCCTGTGGCCACTACCTTAAAACCTTCTGCTACAGTTGCTATAT
This sequence comes from Desulfothermus sp., assembly GCF_053993635.1. NCBI lineage: Bacteria > Pseudomonadati > Thermodesulfobacteriota > Desulfovibrionia > Desulfovibrionales > Desulfothermaceae > Desulfothermus > Desulfothermus sp. The sequence goes on from NZ_JBMYBT010000113.1 coordinate 1,499, forward strand.
CTAGAAGTTGTCTTTTTAATTTGCCACAAAAAGAGCATATTTTTCTTCTAATTTTTTTGTGTATTTCAACCATGCCATGACCAACAAAATCTTTTAAATCATATTTGATCCACTCCAGGTTCCTCTGTTTAGCAAATTTTTCAATGGCCTCAATGGACTTTTGTGAAAACTCATCTATTCCAAGGTCTATGTGTATGCCCTTAGTCTTGTATCCAAGTCGATTTAAAATATCCCAAAGGACCAAGGAATCCTTTCCTCCAGATACAGCCACCATAATGGGAGTATCTTTGGGGACTTTTATTTTTTTCATTGCCCTTATAACTGCAGTTTCAAAAAAATGGATAAAACACTCTCTACAAAATTTTGCATTATGGGATGGAAGCCTCAAAATAGCCTGTTTTTTACATCTTGTACATTTGGCATTTTTGGGAAGAGAATGAAAATTTTTCTCCATAAAAGTTCCTTATTTTCCATTTATTTTATGAGGTCGAATTGGCTGAAATATGGTAAATGGCAATTTTATGGTGTTCTTTAAGATTTTTAGGGCTTCAGACCCAACAGCCTTAGGAGATAAGGGAATTATTATTGGATTGTCAATTGTGCCCTTGGCCTGAAAGGGAATTACCAACAAATTTCCGCCAGTTATATATCGTAGGATAGGAATTTTTTTCACGAATCTATCAATGGTCTTTAAAGGGGCAAATAGGACAATTAAATTTACCTCTTTAGTATTTAAGTTAATCTTTCCATGAAATGCGAGCTCCATATTAGTAGCGTTTAGGTAAGATTTTCTAAATATTAGACATCCGTCTTTAATGGTACCTGTTGCCTGCAGGTCTGTATACTTAAAACCCACTTTTCCCAGGTCCGGGATTTTGCCAAAAAATATTTCTGTTGAATTTATAATACTCAGGATCTGGGATATTAATGTAAGTTTAAAGATCTTACCTTCCTTTGATTCAAAGAAAAAATCTCCATTAAGGGTTTTAATAGGATTATCATTTAGATTTGCATGGAGAGTTATCTTTATTTTTGAAGTTCCAGTAATCAATTTCTTTTGGCCAGATACAAGGCATTGTAACGTATCTTGGATGAGAAAATTTAGTGAGTTTATCTTTATGTCTAGCTTTTTTGTCTTTTTATCCTTTTTTAAAACAGCTTTTATTGGTAATGCACACAAAAAACCTTTGTATATCCTTAATTCTTTAAAACCATTGTTAATTAGTATTTTCCCATCTATATCTCTGATAACACCCTTTTTATAAAAAGTGTTTTTAATATTAAAGTAAACAGTTCCTGTTAATTTTACATTTGAGTTAGTGGGCTGTTTTTTGCTAAATTTATTAATTAAAGGGTCAAGATGTAATGTATGAGATTCTAGTCTTATATTTATGTTATTGCGTCCCTTTATTAAATGTATCTTCCCATATAAGTTTATCTTGTCCTTAAATAAAGAAATTAGAGATTTTTTAATTAAAATAACATTATTGGTGGAATTCGCACTGAGTTGGTTTATTGATAACCCTAAATCAGGATTAATGATCATGTCATTTATATTTATGAAACCATTGGAATTTATAATGTAAAATGGATTTAAAGAAAAATTTAAACTAAAATTACCAGCGATTTTATCTTTTAAATAAGGATTTTTTACAAGTAGTCTATCTACTGCATTGTGTGTTAATTTTCCTCTGAAATTAATAAAGATTTTTTCCTTTTGTTTGTTAAATTGAATGCTACATTTTGTAGCATTGTAGCTTAAACTAATCTCAGAAGAAAATTTGTGAGGATTTTTTTCTACCTGTAAGTTAGTAAAAATCCCGTTTAATATCATATCTCCATTGACCTTTATATCCTGGCTGGTCATATTAAATTTCATTTGCCTTAAGTGAAGGCTTTTATTTGTTTTTATGAATTTTATATAGGGGTTAATTTTTTTTAAGATTTCTTGAGCTTCCTTAGATATGTCTCCTGAAAATTCCATTTTTACTGACTTAGGACTTTCTACGTTACCCATTAATTTCAGATAATTTAATTTTATTTTTGATTTTAGGGTGTTAATTGTAAAGGATGTGAACTTTAAATTTTGTGGTAATATAGAAAAATTGCCACGTGATACTGAGACATTAATTTTTTTGGGTAGCTTGTTTTTTAAATTTAAGCCCTTTATTCTTAAATAAGATATTGATCCAAGGAATAGATAGTCTTCTAGTTTCTTTTGATGGTAATTGTAGTGGACTTTTAATTTGTTTAAAAACAGACTCCCTATTATGTTAAGTCTATTATTTAATGGAAAAAAATTGTTAAAGACATCTTTTATTT
>NZ_JBMYBT010000114.1:0-2684 GCF_053993635.1 Desulfothermus sp.
TTCTTCCAACAAAGAGTCCTACACTTGGATATTTGCTCCTCTCTCTAAATAAAAATCCAGGTACAAAGTTATAATTACAGGGGATATTTATCTTTGGGTGGGTGGTGTTTATTGAGTATAAATTAAACCCAAGGTCTTTTAATTTTGAGGATAGCCTAATGAGTTCAACATAAAGATCCTGATCACTTATGTCTGGAAGTGTTGAGATATTAATTACATCTCCTTTCATTACCCAGGCAGCTTCATCAATACTTTTAAACTTTCTAAGGCCTGAAGGCTCATATCTGCTATTAGTACAAAAATCACCGGCAAGTTGGGCAACTTCTGTAAGTGCTCTAATAGCTGCTTTGTTAGGAGAAGTTGCAGTCCCTGCAGTAAAGACTATTTCACTTTTTTTAGGAAAGGTTGATGGATCATAGGCTAGGGCTCCTATAGTGGGAACTCCCATATTTAAAGAAAAATCTTTTAACCACAACTTTATATTATTTTTTTTAAAACAAGAAATAAGATCTAGAGCAACAGGATCCTTAATAGATTGTAAATCAATAGTTGGAACGATTCTTTCTCCCCTATCTATTATTGCACTAACATGCCTTTCAACAAGCTCACATGCCCCTTGTAGAATAGACTCTTCAAAGGTATTACCTGCAGAGGATCCATTGTACTCATTTAGTTGTTTAAACCAATCTCCTGGAACCATTACATCTTTATTGTCAGAAACCAAATATGCCTTACAAAACTTCCATCTAACAAGGTCTAAAACCTTATGTAGATCTCTTATGTTAAGTGAATCATCTACAGATTTTAAAATCTCCTTATCATCTATTAAGGAAATATCTTTAAATTTTTCTCTAGCTTCGGTCCATGTAAGATGTGAAAAATTTTCATCACGTTCCCAAAAAGAAAAAAAGCTATACCTTTCAACAAGTTCCATAATAGCAGAGGCTTCTGCTTGGGAAGGAGACGCACCCTTTCCCATCTGTTTTTTTGATGGACATATTTTTTTGGCCTCGTCTCCGTATATGGAAAAAAATACAGGGATACCAAGACGACCGGTGTCAATTCTCTTGGTTTCGAGAAGAATATTTCTACCAAACCGCTTTAAAACGCCTTTGACATAACTTACGGTCTCATCAGGCGTTCTGGCTTTATCTAAATCCCTACTATATACCTTTAAACAACTTTTAAGTTTCATTTTATCGCATACCTCTTTTCTACTTAGCTCTAGCCTACTTTAGCCTTAACCTAATTATAGAGCACAAATGTCTTTCTCCCTTATCATTTCCCACTTCTTTAAAACCAATGTATTTCTCATCTATAGTAAAGTGATCTTTGGCTAGTTTGAAAAATTTTTTTGCCTTAAGATGATAATCCTTGGCCAAAATAACAGTGGAATCTTTGTCCATGTGGTTAAGAAAAAATTTAACAAGAGGTCTGTAATGTTCCTGTCTATAAAGAACCTCTGAACCTATAATGTATTTAAATTTTTTGTTCAATCTATCCCTAGTAAAATCAATTTTTTTTACCCTTGCATTCTCAGATAGGTTATTTTTTATTATGTTGATCTGAGATATCATTAAAGAGTCTTCATCAATATCTGAGATTGTCACATCAAAACCAAGTTTAGCAGCAATAAGACCACAAATACCCATGCCAGCACCTATCTCAAGCAAACTATCATCCTTTTGCCTAGGTATTCTATGTAAAACATAACCAAGAAGAATAGACGTAGGCCATATTTTAGCCCAAAAAGGCAGCTCAAGTCTTTGGCCATCTTTAACCTGGTCAGCAAGTTTATCGATATAATCTTCCAAATTCAAAATTTTAACAACTAATAGACGTGTATCCATAATAGCGATTTCTTCAAAATCAATATCAAACTTTTCCTTAATCTTATTTACAAGCTCCTCATAGGACATATCATATATATTGGTCATAAAACTTCCTCCAAATCCAGGCTATCTACCTGGCTTACAAATAGGTGATACAATATTTTCAAAAAACCTTTGCTGTTATTAAAAGAAAAGGCCAAGCTCAAATATCTGAGCTTGGCCTTTTAAATCGTTTTAAGGCGGCTTCCGGATTCGAACCGGAGAATGGAGGTTTTGCAGACCTCTGCCTTACCACTTGGCTAAGCCGCCTTTTTATTGTACATGAAGCGGGTGACGGGACTTGAACCCGCGACTTCAACCTTGGCAAGGTTGCACTCTACCAACTGAGTTACACCCGCTAACTGACCTGTTTTATAATAAACCATTAAGGTTATGTCAACATTTTGGTAGCGGGGCCAGGATTTGAACCTGGGACCTTCGGGTTATGAGCCCGACGAGCTACCAGACTGCTCCACCCCGCATCACTTTAACGTCCCCAAGGGGATTTGAACCCCTGTTACCGGCGTGAGAGGCCGGCGTCCTGGGCCGAGCTAGACGATGGGGACCTATTTTTATGGGTCGTGCAGGATTCGAACCTGCGACTCTCGGCTTAAAAGGCCGATACTCTACCTACTGAGTTAACGACCCAACATTTTCTTTATAATATATTTTAGTTTTTCTTGTCAAATGAAAAAATGTCCTGGCAGCTACCTACTTTCCCACGGATTAGGTTCCGCAGTATCATCGGCGGTGGAGGGCTTAACTTCCGAGTTCGGAATGGGTTCGGGTGTTTCCCCTCCCCTATGGCCACCA
>NZ_JBMYBT010000115.1:0-5209 GCF_053993635.1 Desulfothermus sp.
ATTAGTATTAGTAAAGTAGGTAGTGATTTAGTGGGTCTATATCCATTTGCCTTAGATGTAATATATGAAGATGAAATAGGAGGTAAGTATTCTATAGCCTATATCAATCCAACTACTGCACAAAATTATCATGTAAATGAAAATGACCTAGTAAACATAAAAACAGAATCTGGAGAAATAACAGCAAAGATAAAAATAAATTCAGGGGTCATATCAGGAGCAATCGCTACTTTAACGGGTCTTGGAAGAGACATAGATGATGTATTTAACAAGGATATTGGAGAGAATGTATCAGATCTTTTTACCATGAAAAGAGATGAGAAAACTGGATCATTTTATTGGTCTCCAACTAATGTGAATGTTACCAAAATTTAAAGTGGAGTTAAACTATGTCAGGACTTATGCAAATTCATCACGAATTTAAAGTTAGATGGGGAATGGTCATAGACATAGATAAGTGTACAGGATGTGGTGCATGTGTTGTAGCGTGTCAGGCAGAAAACAACATACCACCAGCCACAAAGCCCTTTGATAGGTTAAGAACTGTGCATTGGTTAATTATTTACAAATTAACAAATGGAAAAACAGGCGAGGATTATGACGAGGCATATCTACCTAGGCCATGTATGCAGTGTGGAAACCCTTTGTGTGCCTCAGTTTGTCCAGTTGTAGCTACTACTAAAGATGAAGAAGGCGGAATTGTTTCCCAGATATATCCAAGGTGTATAGGTTGCAGGTACTGTATGGCGGGATGTCCTTATCATGCAAGGGTATTTAATTGGTATGATCCAGTGTGGCCAGAAGGTATGGAAAAGTCTTTAACTCCATTTGTATCCACAAGACCAAGGGGTGTAGTTGAAAAATGCACCTTCTGTCATCATAGGTTTCAACGGGCAAAGGAAAAGGCAAGGGCTGAAGGCAAAAATCCTTTAGATCTAGAAGAGGATGCATATCAGCCAGCTTGTGCTGAGGCATGTCCAACCGGGGCAATTTATTTTGGAAACTTAAATAATCCCAAACACAAGGTAGCAAAGCTCATCAAAAGTAAATATGCTTTTAGATTATTAGAAAAACTGGGAACAGAACCCCAGGTATACTACATAAGTAGGAGAAAATGGGTGAGAGAACAAGCTGATAATGAAATAAAACACCAAAAACAAAAGGGGTAAAATAATATGATAGATGAAAAATTTATCCCAGAAGGTGTAGATAGGTGCTCCTTTCCAAAGTTTATGGCCTGGATGTTTTTTTTGCTCTTGATTTTATTCATAGGCATCATTGCAGCCATAAAGATTTTATGGAAAGGGCTAGGAGTTACAGGTCTTAATAATTACTTTGGATTTGGCCTCTGGATAACCTTTGATCTTGCTGTAATCGCCCTTGGAGCTGGTGCATTTTTCAGTGGATTTTTGAGATATATCCTGAGGATAGATGAGCTAAAACACATTATAAACCTTGCTGTTATAATAGGATTTTTGTGTTATTCAGGAGCAATGATGATCTTGGCCCTGGATATTGGACAACCACTACGGGCTTGGTTTGGTTATTGGCATCCAAATGTCCACTCAATGTTAACAGAAGTAATTTTTTGTATAACATGTTATCTCATGGTTCTCACAATAGAATATCTGCCAATTATATTGGAAAATAGACAGATAAATAAAAATCCCTTTTGTCATCATATGGCACATAATTTTCATGTATTTATGCCTTTATTTGCAGCAGTAGGTACCTTTTTGTCCTTTTTTCACCAGGGATCACTAGGTGGCATGTATGGAGTACTATTTGGAAGACCATTTGCTTTTAGGGAAGGATTTTTTATCTGGCCATGGACGTTCTTTCTATTTATTTTATCTGCAATTGCATCAGGTCCACTTTTTACAGTCTTGATATGCACTGCAATTGAAAAACTCACAAAAAAGAAATTGGTTTCATATTCAGTCAAGGACTTAATGGGGAAAATATCTGGGATATTGCTTGTTATCTATATATTTTTTAAGATCCTGGATACCTATGGCTGGGCAACGGGAATACTCCCTAAAATGGGATTTACCTTTGATCAAATGTATAATGAGGTTTATGGAAAATGGCTCCTTTGGACAGAGATTGTGATATGCGGGGTTATACCTGCTATTATGTTGATTATCCCTAAGATACGAAAAACACCTGCACTTCTCTATATTGCTGGAATACTCACATGTACAGGAATAATAATAAATAGGTTTGTTTTTACTGTACAGACCCTTGCAATACCAGTTTTACCCTTTGATAAGTGGTATGTATATATACCAAATTGGACAGAATGGGCAACATCAGTTATGGTAATTGCCTACGCTGCAATTATAATCTCTCTCTCTTACAGATACCTGCCTGTATTTCCCCAGGAGAAATATTTAAATAGCAAATAAGAATTAAATTACTGAAAATAATTATTAAGCATTAAGGGGCGAATAAATCGCCCCTTCATATATTTATTAAAGGTGTGAGGTGTTATGTATGAAAAAAAAGATAGTTGATAATCTTATATTGCCAGGAGAGGGAATTGATACCCATGCCCATTTAGATCTTGAAAACTTTTCTGAAGATTTAGATGAAGTAATAAAAAGGGCTGAATTAAAAGGAGTAATATATATTGTAAATGTATTTTTAGACATAGACTCATATAATAACAAAAGAAAATTATTTGAAAACTATCAAAATATATATTTCACCCTTGGAATCCATCCCCATGAAGCGTCTAAAGTAGATGAAAAAGATATAAACAGTATGATAGAAATATTCAAACAGGATTCAAGATTAAGGGCAGTTGGCGAAGTTGGGCTTGATTTTTATAGAAATTATTCTTCAAAAACAGACCAGATAAAAGTATTTAAACTACAACTTGAAATTGCCAAACAATTAGATATCCCAGTAGTTATTCACTCTAGGGATGCAGAGTCAGATACATTAAAAATATTAGAAGACATGGGATTTCAAGATCGTCCATTAATATGGCATTGTTTTACAAAAGATATAGACCTTGGAGAAAAGATATTGAAAAATGGATGGATGATTTCAGTTCCAGGACCTGTTACTTTTAAAAAATCAGAAAAATTACAAATAGCAGTATCCAAAATCCCCATTGATAGAATGGTTGTTGAAACTGACTCACCCTTTTTGACCCCTCACCCTTTTAGGGGAAAGAGGAATGAGCCAGGTTATGTGGTATATACTGCAAAAAAAATAGCTGAAATAAAAGGTATTGACGTAGAAAATGCATGGAAAATATTGAGTAACAATGCAAAGGAATTTTTTAACATATGAAAAAACATTATGATTTCATTATTATAGGTTCTGGTATAATTGGGCTGACATTAGCTAAGAATCTACTTGAAAAATATCCAAACTCAAAAATAGCTGTTATAGATAAAGAGCGAGAAATAGGTTTTCATGCATCAGGTAGAAATAGCGGGGTTTTGCATGCAGGTTTTTATTATTCAGCAGAGTCATTAAAAGCAAAATTTACTAAGGACGGTTGTTTATATTGGAGAAAGTTTTGTGAAGAAAATAAATTGCAGATAAACAAATGCGGAAAAGTGGTTGTTTGTCAAAATGAAGAGGAGCTGAAAACTCTATATGAACTAAAAAAAAGAGGGGATAAAAATAATGTTCAGTTGTATTTAATAGACCAAAAAGAATTAGAGATGTATGAACCCAATGCAAAAACATATAAAAAGGCATTATGGTCGCCTTTAACAGCAACTATAAATCCAAAAGAGATATTAAGATTTTTAAAGAATAAGTTACAACAATCAGGAGTTGATTTTTATTTTAACACATCTTATAAGGCAAAAATAGATAATAATGCTATAAAAGCAGGTGAATATCAATTTAACTACAAAAAATTGATAAATGCCGCAGGTCTATATGCAGATGAAATTGCAAGAGATTATGGATTTGCTGAAAATTATATAATAATTCCTTTCAAAGGCATTTATTTAGAATATACCGGTCTAGATAAACCAATAAAAACCAATATATATCCTGTTCCAAATATAAAAAATCCATTTTTAGGGGTGCATTATACAATCAAAGTGGATGGTACTATAAAAATAGGTCCTACAGCAATTCCAGCATTTTGGAGGGAAAATTACAAGGGCTTAGATAGGTTTAAAATAAATGAATTTTTTGAGATATTAAAGTGGGAAGGAATACTTTTTTTGACAAATTCATTTGGATTTAGGAATTTAACCTTTGAAGAGATTAAAAAATATAATAAAAACTATCTAATTAATCAGGCACTAAAATTGGTAAAAAATATAAATAGATCAAATTTCAATAAATGGGGAGCTCCAGGAATTAGAGCCCAGTTATTAGACATCAAGACAAGAAAATTGGTAATGGATTTTAAAGTCCAAGGAGATAATACATCTGTCCATATATTAAACGCAGTATCACCTGCCTTTACAGCAAGCTATCCATTTACCAAATGGGTTGTTGAAAATTATATATAAATTAACCTAACCCAAGTTTGTCAAAATAGTAACTTGGGTTAGGTTTAAATTTAGTTAAAATATCAAAAGTGCCAAAATAAAAATAGGAATACCCAAGAACATAAGTGTCATACAATAACCCATTATATCCATTGCCCTGACACCGCATATTCCAAGAAGGGGCAATGCCCAAAATGGTTGAAATAAATTAGTCCACTGATCTCCATAAGCAAGGGCCATAACTGTCTTTGGAATAGAAAAGTGAAGGGCTTCTGCGGCCTTTACAATTATAGGGCCTTGAACTGCCCATTGACCACCACTTGATGGGACAAAAAGATTTACAATGGCTGCACTAATAAATGTAAATACAGGATAAGTAGTAGTGTTAGATATTGCTACAAACCAACCAGCCATCACACCAACTAGTCCTGACAATTTCATCATCCCCATAATCCCTGCATAAAAAGGGTTAGAACACTTCCTTAAGTAGAACCTATCAAATTTTATTTATTTTTTATTGTTTTTTGCGGTTTTTTTCAAGAAAAGTTTAACTTTTTTCTTGCTATTGTAGAACCTATTTGATATAGTATTTCTATGGCACATTTGTATAAAAAGAAAATTAAAGGTAGAACCTATTGGTATTTGAGAGAAACTGTCAGAGAAGGTAAAAAGGTTAAGGTAAAATGGCAAAAGTACCTCGGCACACCTGATAGTATTCTTAAAAGACTCAAAAAAGC
>NZ_JBMYBT010000116.1:0-6613 GCF_053993635.1 Desulfothermus sp.
TTTAATTTATACTCAATAAACACCACCCACCCAAAGATAAATATCCCCTGTAATTATAACTTTGTACCTGGATTTTTATTTAGAGAGAGGAGCAAATATCCAAGTGTAGGACTCTTTGTTGGAAGAAGATTAGCAGAGGAAGAAGGTGTGGATGAAGGGAGGCAAGGATTAGATGTTTTGGAAAAAATATATGGGCAGGCATATTTTGTTCCATTTTTTAGAGGTATTTTGGAAATGAGAACTGGTAATTTGGGAAGGGCTATGGAGCTTTTTGAAGCTTCTCTCCCTCTGCAACCAGGCAAAGAAGAGCGCTCTATGGTACTTTTTTATATGGCAAATATTTTGGTTCAAAAATCAGATTTTAAGAAGGCAATAGACTTTTTAGACGAGGCAATTGATTTAGTAAAAGACAATCAAGTTTACTATAATTTGAGGGGAGTTTGTAAATTTAAATTGGGAATGTATGAAGAAGCAGCTAAAGATTTTATCTCAGCCCTTGACATAGATAGGGGCTCAGCAATTGATCTGGCTAATCTTGGAATGTGTTATAAAATGATGGGTAAAAAGGAGCAAGCCACTCAATGCCTAAAAGATGCACTGGAGATTGATCCAACTATTGATTTCGCAAGGAATAACCTAAAAGAGATGGTGAAAAATTAAAATATTAACAATCGTTATTTTTTTATCCTTGACAAAATATTAATTTAATATCTAATGTGTCATCACTTTTGGATGTTTGGGAAGAAGGGGTTGACTTGCATTTGTTAACAATTTATATTCCCTTGTGAAGAAATTCTTTAATTTGCTAATTACTGAATGTATTTTTAGAAATTGAAAAAAATTAAAAGGAGGTTTAATCCATGGCACAAGTAGTTGAATTCAAGGGGAAAAAATTTGAAGTCGATGAAGATGGTTTCTTACAGAATTTTGATGATTGGTGTGAAGAATGGGTAGAGTACGTAAAGGAATCAGAAGGTATTAAAGAACTTACTGATGAGCATTGGAAAGTAATTAATTTCTTGCAAGACTATTATAAGAAAAATGGTATTGCCCCAATGGTTCGTATCCTTTCCAAAGTTACTGGATTTAAACTTAAAAAGATCTATGAGTTGTTCCCATCTGGTCCTGGGAAGGGAGCATGTAAGATGGCTGGACTTCCAAAACCAACTGGTTGTGTATAGTTTAATAAGGCACAGTCAGGAATACATAATAGCGACCTCATGCACGGGTGCGGGGTCGCTTTTTTTGTTTTTGGAGGACAAATGGATATTATAAAAGTTTTGTCAACCCTTAAAAAGGAGTCGAATTTTAAAGATAATGTGGGTATGATTTTAATACATAATGGTGTGGTTAGGGGTATCTCTAGAAATGGCAAAAAGGTTAAAAAACTTTTAGTTAAAAGCGATAATAAGAAAATAGAGCTAATTAGAAAAAAGTATGAGTCAAGAAATGGTATTTTCAAAATAGTAATTGAGCCCAGATCTGGAGAATTTGAACCAGGTGATGATTTGCTATGGATCATTGTAGCTGGAGATGTTAGGGAAAATGTCAAAAAAGTCTTGTCTTCTGTCCTAGATGAGGTAAAATCTCTGGCTGTGGAAAAAAAAGAAATCCTTGACGAATAAGAGCTTGTTATTTAAGAAAATCTTATTTAATTTTTGTATTCTATTAATCTATCTTGTCAATTTGGTTAAAGAAGATTGCTCATAGATAGAATATGATAAAGTTTTCTAGGAGAAGCAAATGAAAGATCTCAGTAAGGCATATAAAGAATCTGGAGTGGATATTGAGAAGGCCAGTAATTTTATTACAAAGATAAAGGAAGTTGTAAAATCTACTTACACAAAGGGAGTACTAAGCGATATTGGTCTATTTGGCGGTATGTTTAAGCTGGATATTTCTAATATTGAGTCACCTGTTCTGGTAGCTGCCACTGACGGAGTTGGGACAAAATTAAAACTCGCTTTTCAATTGAATAAACATGATACTGTAGGAATTGATCTTGTTGCAATGAATGTTAATGATATTGTGGTTCATGGATCTAAGCCATTGTTTTTCTTGGATTATTTAGCAATGGGTGAATTGAATACATCAATTGCAGAAGATATAATAAAAGGTATTTCTGAGGGTTGCAGGCAAAGTGGATGTGCCTTACTGGGAGGAGAAACTGCAGAACTTCCTGGTTTTTATAAAAAAGGTGAATATGAGTTGTCAGGTTTTTGTGTTGGTGTAGTGGATGATTCAAAGATCATAGATGGGTCCAGTATTGGGGTGGGAAATGTGATAATTGGACTTGCTTCAAGTGGAGTACATTCCAATGGCTTTTCTCTCATAAGAAAGATTATAAGGGAGAAATCTATCTCCTTGGATGAAAAAATAGATGAGACATCCAGAACCTTAGGAGATATTCTCCTCACTCCCACCAAGATATATGTTGGGTCAGTCCTCAACTTAATAAGGGATTTTCAAATAAATGGAATGGCCCATATAACAGGTGGCGGTTTTTTTGAAAACATTCCAAGAATCCTTCCAAGGGGTGTCAAGGCAAAAATTGATTTTTATAGTTTTGAAAAACCAGCAATTTTCCATTGGATCAAGGAACAGGCTAATTTATCCTGGGAAGAGATGATGTCAATATTTAATTGTGGCATAGGTATGGTTCTAATAGTTAAAAAAGAGGATGTTGAGGATATTCTAAACAGATTAAATGGATTAAACGAAAAAGCATGGATTATTGGCGAAATACAAAGACAGGAAGAAGACTCAGATAACATTGAAATATATTTTTAATGCCTTTTTATAATCTTCTTCTGTATTTATATTAAAAAAAGAATGCAGTGATGGATCATATTTTTTAAGGATGGAATCTTCTACTGTTCTAGTGTTAACTTCTGAAAATAATTTGCTGATTTTAAAAGACTTTTTCGTAAGCATATCCTCTATTATTGGAATACAATCCTTTGAATAGATTGCACATAAAGGCTCAAAATATCCCTTAACTTTTGGCACCACAACTTGATAATTACTATCTAATGTAGAAACCAGATATTTTATGAGTTCTGGTTTTATGAGCGGTGTATCGCATCCAACTATGAAATTGTATTTTGTTGAAGAAAAAAGCAGTCCAGCATGTATGCCAGTAAGGGAACTGGACTGTTTAAAAACATCTGTAACTACTTTATATCCAAGTGGTATATATTCTTTGGGATTTTTAGCAACTAACAAGATATTGTCAAAAATAGTGCTTAATTTATCAGTAATTATTTCAATAAAAGACAACTCTCCTAGTTTAAAAAAACATTTATTTTTATAGCCCATCCTGGAGCTTTGTCCGCCACATAGAACAATTGCAGATATATTCATGTGATAAAAAAGCAGAAAAAAAATGCTAATATTCTCTATTTTTTACAAAATCAACTACATCACTGAGGATTTCTTTTTCAAGAGAGTTGGGAAATTGCATAAGGGCATGTTTTGCCTCTTTTAGATAAAAGTCACATGCCTCAAGTGACTTTTTTAATACACCTTTTTCGTTTATATTGTTTAGTATTTTAAGGCATTCTTCTTGTTTTAACTCATTTTTCTTTATTTTTTTTAACATTTCAATCTTTTTTGAATTTTCAAATGTGTCTAAATATAAGATAAGGGGTAAAGTTATTTTCCCTTCTCTAAGGTCTCCTCCAATAGGTTTTCCCAATTTTTCTTGATTTAAGGAATAATCAAGTACGTCATCTACTAGTTGGAAGGCTATTCCAAGATTTAGACCAAATTTTCTCACACTAGCAAGATCTTTTTCGTCTGCCTCTGCCAAGATGGCTCCACTTTCGCATGAAAATTGTATTAAATAGGCAGTTTTTCCCGTAATCACTTGTAGATATTCATTTTCTGTAATCCAGGGTTTCTTCATCTTTACTATTTCTAATATTTCTCCAGAGCAAGTTTGGTAGATTGCCTCAGAAAGACATCTCATTAATTTTATATTATTATAATTTGTCACAATTTTGTTGGACAGGGCAAGGAGGGCGTCTCCAGTTAGAATGGTTTTTGTCTCACCAAATATTTTGTGGGCAGCCTTATTTCCACGCCTAATTTCTGCATGGTCAATTATGTCGTCATGTAAAAGAGTAGCTGAATGGATAAATTCCAGGACACAGGCAACTGGATAGATATCAGGTTTATTATATCCATAGGCCTTTGCCGTTAGTATGCAGAGCATGGGCCTGAGTCTCTTACCACCTGATTTTAATATGTGCTCTGCAATTTCCCTGACATACGGATCTACATCCTTAAGCAGTAAGGAAATGTTTTTTTCTATGTTTGGGAAGTGTTTTTCAAAGTATGATTTTAATTTTTCCATCTAATTGTAAAGATTTGCTATTAAAATATGGACTCTGTTTTTTTTAATTTTTTTAGAGCCTTTTTTATATCCCATTTATCTGTATCCCTGGAGCCAACAGCATTTGAAATAGAGCGAATTTCAATGAACGGTATATCATGAACAAAACATACGTAACCAATTGAAAAACCTTCCATGTTCTCCACTTGAGCCAAGTACCTGTTTTTTAACTTATCAGCCTCTATTTCATCTCCAGTGACCCCAGCAACCGTCAGGTTAGTAGTTGTATAGAAATTATTGTTAAATGACAAGCCCATTTTTTCGAGATTTTCTCTTACAGGAATTGATATCTGGTTGTATATTATTTTTTCATGCTTTTTAAGCAATCCATATTTGAGACCTTTTGGGTCTATAATACCCCTTTGTTTTAGTCCATATTCTGGCCATATTTCTTCTTTAGCTATTGTAAGTGATCCAATTGGTATTTTTTTTATATCAAAGGAACCTGCTATCCCAATATTTATTACACCGCAAATTTTATATAAAAGTATTGCCCTTTCTATGAAAAGAGCTGCATTTATTGGCCCAATCCCACATACTTGAACATAAACATCTCTCCCTTTAATTCTTTTGGGATACACCTCTCCCAGCTTAATAGAATTTTTGGATAAATCAGGGAATAAGGCCATAAGCTCCCTTTTTGTTGCTGCACAAATAAGTAGCTTTTCCACTTACTAAATCCCTTTACATGAGAGAACAAAATATTTGGCAATTAATAAATTACTAGAAAAATGAAGATGTATATAAGAAGCTACGCAGTTTTTATATCTCACACCAAAGGAATTTTTTAAATTTCCATCTCTAGTTTTGACTTTATATACATTGGGATAATCTTTTAAACCTTCTGCAATAGAATAGTGAAATTCATGTCCCCTAACAACTAAGCCTTTTGGCCCTATAGGTAAGTTCTCTAGAAACTCTACTTCTCTATATCCAAGAGATACAAGTCTTTTTTGTAATAAAGTTTTAAACGGGAAAATACCTACTACCTTTTGTAGATTATTTTCATCTCTAGATATATACTCCATAAGATACATAAAACCACCACATTCAGCATATAATACACCATAATCTTCTACAAATCTTTTTATTTCATCTTTCATACTATCATTATTTGATAAATCTTCCAGATAAAGTTCTGGATATCCCCCTCCAATGTAAATACCTTTAATTCCCTTTGGTAGATTTTTATCTTTTATAGGTGAGAAGAAAGTTAGTTCTGCTCCCATATATTTTAGTAAATCTAAATTGTTTTGATAATAAAAACAAAATGATCTGTCCATTGCAATTGCGATTTTGGTTCTGGTTTTTTTTAATTGTTTTGTTCTGTTTTT
This sequence comes from Desulfothermus sp., assembly GCF_053993635.1. Taxonomy (NCBI): domain Bacteria; kingdom Pseudomonadati; phylum Thermodesulfobacteriota; class Desulfovibrionia; order Desulfovibrionales; family Desulfothermaceae; genus Desulfothermus; species Desulfothermus sp. The sequence continues at coordinate 5,731 of NZ_JBMYBT010000116.1, forward strand.
TTTCTTCTTTTTGGTATTTGCCTTTATGAAATTTTTAAATTCATATGTAATAGATCTTTGAGTCCATTCAATTAAATGAGATACTTTTTGTTTATCCCAGATATCTTCTTCTGCTGTAACAAGTCCTAAATGTCTTGATGAGAGTTTTATATCTCTTTGTTTTTTAAAAAAACCAAAACAGGGAATATCTACATAGTGTTTTATGGCTTTTTTTATAATATCTATATGGGCGTCACTGCCAACTTTGTTAAAAATAATACCAGCAATATTTAGATCAGGGTCAAATTTAGTAAATCCCAGGACAAGGGCGGCAATTGACCTTGCCATTGAAGATGCGTCAACTACCAAGACTACAGGAAGATTTAAGACCTTTGCTAGGTGGGCGGTTGAACCAATTTCTGATATGGGTGAAAATCCGTCAAAAATCCCCATCACTCCTTCAATTACGCTTATGTCTGCATTTTTTGAATAGAAGTTATAAAGGGCTCTGTTACACCAGGGTTTAATCATCCATGTGTCTAGGTTGTGTGAAGGAATATTTGTTATTTTTTTGTGGTGTCCTGGATCTATAAAGTCTGGACCTACTTTAAACCCCTGCACATGGAGGCCCTGCGCCTTTAAATAAGCCATTATTCCAAGGGTAATAGATGTCTTTCCTGCCCCACTATGGGTCCCTGCTACAATGAATCCGCCCATAAGGTTTTGTTTAACCTATGTTTTTTTTAAATGCAAATATCGGATTGGCTACATTAAAAAGACTTATCAAAACTGTTATCTATCTGTATTTCTTTGATATTTTTATAAAAATATTGGCATAAGAATAATGAATTAACACGCCTTGACTAACAGCTCATAGGACAATACAGAAGACATTGACAATTGA
>NZ_JBMYBT010000117.1:0-13446 GCF_053993635.1 Desulfothermus sp.
GGTATATATTCTTCAATAGATGGGATAATACCAACACATAAGAACACCAAAATTCCTATAAGTAACCATTTACCCTTAAAATTTACAACAGCCAAAAGAAATAGAAAAGAGACAAATACTCCTAAAAAAACAGAACGCGAACCAGTTCCTACAATATCTACTAAAGCAATGACAATAAGGACAATACAGAATAAACGCCAAAATATAGATTTGGTAGTAAAAAGAAAGCCAAAGCTAAAACCAAGAATAAGTAATAAAAAAGAAGCAAAAAAATCAGGGTCTAAAAAAGTAGAAGCAACTCTTACCCAGGATTCTTCTTGAAAGTTAATTTGTTCCCATTTATTACTGACTAAACCTCCTCCCTTTGCCCCACTGATGAGATAATATTTCATGCCAAATAATTGCAGAATAGACTGACCTGTAATTAACTCATAAATGCCAAAGCATCCTACCACAAATGAAATAAGCAAAATGGTTTTATAACCACGCTCAAGCCATTTTGGGGTCTGAAGAAGGTCAACAATTAGAACCATCAATAACCATAAAGGAAAAAGTTTAAATAAGAGATAACAAATACTAATTGAAATACTACGAGCATTAAAAAAAGAAGGAATGGTTGAAAGCAAATATATAAAACTGGAAATAAGAATAGGATGACTAAAAGGAACTTGCAGAAGCCTTTTGTCCTTGTTAATTAAATACTTAAAAAACCATACTAAAACCACACACGGAGTAACTACTTTGGCAATAGTAAGAGAGCCGTCTTCATTTAATTTACCTAAAAATTGAAGAGGAATAGTAAATAGGACTAAAAGTAATCCCCACGCAGGTTCTTTCCAGATAATACATCCAATAACGACGACGACGAGAAAAACTAAACCCACTAAGGGATGAATACTGAATAAAACACCATAAATTCCACCTAATAACACAATCAAGAAAGAAAAGAAAAATAATTTTAACACCATGGCTATTCTAAGTAACCAAGGCTTCTTAGTCTTTCTTTAATGTCTTCAACTTCTTTTTCTGAATAGTCTTGCTTAACATTTGTAGGGAAAGACAAGGGGGTGTGTGTTTGTTTTACTTTTAAATCATGTTTAAATATTTCTGTAATCACTCGTCCATCCATATCTTCCAGAACTGGAGATTCTAAAAAAGCAAGGGTTGTAGGGGCAAGATCCATAATATTGACTTTTTCTAATTTTATCCGTTTTACTTCTTGGCCAAAGGCAATAAAGACACCATATCGTCTATGATCGCCACTGATCACACGGTAATCTTCAGCTGGAATAAAAGGTGTAAGCGCAGGTACATTTTTAAGCTGCACCTTCTCTATTTTTATGCCAGAAATTTGTATATCTTCCCGCCAACGGATTGTAATATCTGGAGCTTTAAATACATAAGGACCATGATATATCTCATCCCGAAGCAAAACTTCTTCTACAATTCTTTCTCCTGTTTTGGCATCACGACAATTAAGTAAATCTTCTTTTATTCTTTCTATTAGCTTAGAGTATTCTTTTCCTGGTTCAACAATACCTTCAGCTTCTCTTCCTTTAAGATTTATTCTAATGTTTGGAAACAAGGTATCAGAATAGGCTTTTGTTGTCTTCCAATTAATACCAGTAAAACATAATCGTGAATGAATGCGATTTCTAAAATCTGGCAAAATCTTAGCCATCATTTCTTTATATTTACGCGGTGTTATACCAGCCATAAGGCGATATAACCATTTCAAAAAAGAGATAAAATCACTTGGAGTGTGATAGTTTAAATACCCTTTACTTGCTAACCAGGCATTTAATTGGTTGCTGGCAGGATGCTTTTGGCCAAAACCATGATCAGACATAATCAGCAAAAGGTCATTTGTTCCAAGTCTCTTCTTTATCTCTCCTATTGCTTCATCTATTTTTCGGTAAGCATTGAGAATAGTATCTCCCCATAAAGCTGCCTCTTTAGGATTATGTTGCGGATGCGTAGGGTCCATATACTTCCAGAAACAATGTTGAACCGCATCAAGACTACGAAAAACCACCATGAAAAAGTCCCATTCATAGTTATCCATGAAATAACAAGCAATCTCTTTTTTCTGCTCAAGTTCCCTATAGAGCTTCTCAATACCTGCCTTTATGTTTCCGCCGATGATATATCCGGTAAGCCCTGGTTCTAAGATATATTCACCAAAGCGTTTTTCGATGGTAGTAATGATTTCGGGAGGAAAACAAAAGCCTTTACTTTTTGGTCCTGGTGCATCTAACCCGGCGATTAAAATCCCATTTACTGGTGGAGCCGGATAGGTCATCGGGACATTAATGACAATAACCTTTTTGCCACAATCTGATAATAACTTCCATAAACTTGGCTCTGCACATATACCACCATTGATAAACTCTATTTCATAACGCGAAGGAATGAAATCATAAAATTCATATATACCGTGTTTACCCGGATTTTTTCCAGTACTAAAAGATGTCCAGGCCGCCGCACTTCTCATATTTGGTACTGAATCAAGCCGACCATAAGCACCCTGTTCTAATAAAGTAGCAAAATGAGGCAAAAGACCCTTTTTAACCCATGGTTCAATTAAATCAAATGTGGCACCATCAAGACCAATAATTATTACTCGTTTTTTCACCTTTTACTCCTTAATATTTGAAAATAAACTTTTTTAGTCAAAAAACACATCTTTTCTAAAGAAAATTTATCTTTAATTCTCCTTTTTGCTTCTTTGCCCATCTTTTCTCCTAGATATGGAGACTGTAATAATCTTGCCATTGCGTCGATAAGTTCTTCATCATTTTGAAAAAGAATACCTGTTTTGTCAGCTTCTATTATTTCTGGCAAACTGCCAACTGCCCTCGCAACTACTGGTTTTCCCATGGCCATAGCCTCAAGAAGGGAATAAGGACAACTTTCAAAAAAGGAAGGAATAACAAAAACATCTATAACTTTCAAACAAGGAAGAATATCTTGGCAAAATCCCGTAAATATTACTTTATCATTTATTTTTAATTTTCTGGCTAAAAATTCTAAGTCAGCCTTAAGAGGACCTTCGCCTACAATTAAAACTTTAATATTAGGTATTATTTTACTTAATCTGTGGATAGCAAAAAGCAAAGAAGATATCCCTTTTATAGGTACTAATCTTGAGATACAACCAACTACTTTTTCTCCTTCTTTAATGCCTAACTTGTTTTTAACCTTCTTAAGGTCTAAGCTTACTTTTTCATATATATGCCAATCAAGTCCATTATAAATAAGATAAATCTTATGGGCAGGTATCCCTTTTTTTAAAAGAACATTCTTTATCCCTAAAGAAGTAGCGATAAATCCATCTGCATATTTTGCCGTAAAGTCATTTTGCCATAAAACCAATTTTTGGATGAATACACTTTTATACAAATCCTTTACGGCTTCATGCATATATGTATGCACTGTGGTAATTACTTTATATCTACTTAAAAAAGCTGTTAATCGTCCATAAAAATTGCTATTGATCGTATGAGTATGTATAATATTAGGATTTTCTTTCTTTATAAGACGAACTAGATCTAAAATAAAGTGAGGATCACCGGGTATTTTCCTTTTCAACCTAATTGTCCTTATTCCTTGCTTTTTGGCTTCTTGTTCAACTTCTCCTTGATGGAAAAGGACCAAAATTATATCTATCTCATTTTTCAATCCTTGCGCTAAATTAAAAACATGTGTTGCCACCCCACATTTATATCGTCCGCCTAATATATGCATTACTTTAAGCATAACTTTAGCTCTCTATAAATTTCTGCTGTGCCATCAAGACATCTTTTAAAAAAAAGTATTTGGGCTGTGTAGTCATGGGGAGAAATTCTATTTAGCCCTAATCTTTTTATAGCAAAACAATCATCGCCCGCTTTCCATCTTCCGAATTCTATAGTGCAAGCTCCCTTAAAACCGGCTGCTTTCACTATCTTTTTTGTCACCTCGTTATAATCTCCATAAGGATAACAAAAGAAGTTAACTTTTTTTCCTAATCTCTTTTCTATTATCTTTTTTGAGTCTAAAATTTCTTTTAAAGCCTCATTTTGAGTCAGCCGAGTGAGAAAAGGATGGGTTACTGTATGGGCGCCAAATTCTATACCATAGGCGTTCATTTCTTCTATTTCGTCCCAATTTAACATAGGAAAATTAACAAAAGTACTATTAATATAGCCTGTCGTTAAAAAAATAGTAGCGGTAAAACTAAATTCTTTTAACACCCTAAAAGCATTTTTATAAACACTTTTAAATCCATCATCAAAGGTTAAAACACAAATTTTTTCTCTCTGGCTTTGCTGTGCTTCTAATTGACTCAAAGTAAGTGTTTTATATCCATTTTTAGCTAAATACTCCATTTGTTTTCTAAAAACCTGTGGTGAAATAGAAATAAAAGAATTACTATTGTCAATAGAATGATAAGTAAAAATTGGTATACCTTCACTTTTTTTAAACAAACTTATAAGCCCTAATGCTTTTAAAAAAGACCGACGGAGAAAGGTTTTCATAATTATTTAGTAATGATCAGAATCTCCTCTGGTAATATACCAATTACTATATGTAAAAATTAAATCTTTAGATACACAATTCGGTATTTCTTCTCTGACAATTAGAGTGTGCGGAGTGCTTCTTTTGATAAAACCTTTTTTTTGTAAAAAAGCATATAAATGATTACCCTCTACTGTCCAACAAGAAACCACATCTACATCTTTCTCTTCAAAAAATCTTAAAGCACAAGCCAAAAGGATATTATATATTTTTTCTTTATCTTGACTTGTAACTAATATATCTATTATTTCGCCTCTTTTAACATCTTTTATTTCTGCTCCCAAGGATGCAAAACCTCTAACTTTTTCCTTAACCTCTAATACAATAAAACCTAAAATAGCATTATTCTCATCCACCACCGCAAAAGAAGTATATTTTACTTCAGGATGTAAGCTATATCTCCAATTAAGATAAGCACTATCACGCACAACCATAACTGGCGGATAATCATCTTTTACTCTTGTCCATAAATCATCAAATCGTTTGTCAAATTTTACGATTTGTTCAATGTGCCATTCTGATGGCAATTTAATTCTTTTAGTCCAAAAAAGACGAGCTTTAAAAAGAGTATCTAATACAGAGCCGATTTTTCCTTTTAAAAAAGGTGTCTTGCGTAAATAGGGACTTATTTTTAAAGGTTTTACTAACTTTTCAATTTTACCTATATCTTTATATCCCAGAAACTTTGTTGATATACGGCGTGTTAACTCTATGGCAAAGCCATAAGAAAAACAAATATGCGTGGGGATAAAAAAAGAGCGAGCAAGTTTTTCTAATTTAAAGAAAATTCCTCCTTTTCTGTAATTTGGGTCAATTAAAATATCCTGACATTGAGCTCCGATAATTTCCTCTTTGCCCACTTTCATTTTAAAAGGGATTGTTCCTATTTGACCTATAATTTTTCCCTCTATCTCACAGACAGCCATCAACTGTTCACCGGCAGGATTTTGCAGATATTTCCACCGCCAAAAATCCTCTTTTCTGATTGTGCCAAAAACTTTTTGATGTAAACGCCCAAGATTAGCAAAATCTTTTTGTTGTAAGTGTCTAAATTGAAACATGGCTAAAGAAATTTTTTAAACCAAAAAGGAATCACTTCACAAAAATCATTAAAAATAATCCCTGCTAAGCTTTTTACTTCGCATATTGTTTTCAGTTTTAACAAATCTGATTTATTTGTATAACCATATCTTAAGACTAAAAACACTCTTTCTGCTCGGCTCAATATCTTTTTGGTCTCATAAGAGGTTAAAGGAGAGGTATCTATAATGATATAATCATAAACAGATTTGAATTTATCTAACAAATGATCAAGTTTCTCTCCTAAAAAAAGTTCCAAGAAATCCGAAACACTTTTGCCAAAAGTGAGCACATCAAGATTAGCCAGCTTTACATCTTTATGGATATAATCAGCCTCCCCTTCAGTTTGTAATAACTCACTTAATCCAGGCCCCTCAGGTAATTTTAAAAGATTATTTAAAGAAGGATGCCAAGGATTAGCATCTATTAAGAGAGTTTTTTGATTGCGCATGGCCAAACTAAAAGCTAGATTTACAGCAATAAATGTCTTTCCTTCATCTTTACTTGGACTTGTTACAAGCACAACCTTTTGTCCTTTATTTTCAAGAAGTAAGACAGATGACAAGGCATAAAAGCTAGCTACCACCGTCTTTTTCCAGGCAGAAGTAATATTTGTTTTAGTTTTAGCTAATTTTTTGTTCTTTTTAATCACAAAAATCTTTTCCAAAGGAAAATTAACAAAGATTTCTTCTATGTCGTCTATACTTCTAATAGAACCATCAAAATAATTAAGTAAAAATACTAACCCGATAGCTGTAAAGAAAGAAACAAACAAACCCACAGGGACAAAGATTTCCAATTTAGGCCAATCCGGATCGGCATATTCAGAAACATAAGCAGGGTCAACAATGCGCATATCAAATTCACTTAAACGCGTTGCCTTTTGCACTTCAAATTTTCTTAACTTATCTTTTAAGGCTAAAAATACCTTTTCGTCAATGTCTTTTTGTTGTTGAAGGCGTGTAAATTCATTTTCTCTTTTAATAATGTTAGCTAACTCTTCTTCTAATTGCTGAATATTAGCTTCTAACTCCTTTTTCCTTCCCTCTAAAGACTGAATATTTATCTCTATCTGAGCCCTTTGCTTAAGGAGATTTTGATAAAGAGACAAACTCTCAAGCTTTTTTTCCTGTAAGGCTATATCCTTTTTTACCTGTGCTAATGCTTTTTTTCGGTCCTCTAAGTTGACTAAAGTCTCTGCCAATTCACTTTTTAGATTTTCAAGGGTATTTAATTTTAGACTCTTTTGTTCATCAAAAGAAACCACATTCCATCTTTCCTTAAAGAGCTCATATTGTCTAAGAGATTGCAAATATTTTTCTTCAACTGGTTTTAACTGGGATTTGATAAAATCACAAACTGTCTCTGCTTGCTGCTTTTCTAACTCTATCAGTTTGTCTATCACCAACTTTGCCATCGTATTAGCAATTTGGGTTGCCAAGGAGGGAGATTCTTCCCAAATACTCAGTTTGACTACTCGGGTATCTTCTTCCACTTCTACTTCTAAAGCATCATCAAGAAAATCTTCTACTGCTTCTGCAACATAATCTTTAGGTTTAGACTCAAGCAAACCATATTTTTCTAAAAGATCAAACGGATATTTGATAACATCAACAATTGCCTTTTTTATTTTATCCCTTAATTCTTCAGGTGCTTCTACCTTTTTACGCAAGCGTTCATCTAACTTAAACTGCCTGATAATGGCAAGGGCAATTTCCTGACTTTGGGCAACACTTACAAAATCATTAGCCAGATCTGTTTTAATACTTTCTTGGGCAGGTGTAGAGATATCTTCAAAAATAAGCGGTTGTTGTTTGGGATTTTGGTGGACAAGAATTTTAACTGTTGCTTCATAAGTAGGAGTAATAAGAAAAGTAAGAAACATAATCATGGCAAAAATGCCAATAAAAGTAAAGATTAGTGTCCATTTATAGCGAAATAAAGGATAAAAAATTAAATCTTTTAATGATTTTTCTTTCATATCTAAGGAGAACAAACAGGCGCAAGGCTAAAAAAACCTTTACCATCATTAATTAACAAAATATTCTGCTGCCGGCGATTTGCCACAACTATATCCAAAAAACCATCTCCATTTACATCTCCAAAATCAGCCCCATAGCTATTATCAATTCTATAAGGCAAGCGCCAAGACTTACCAATACCTTGAATACTCTCATCTCTAAAAAAGCCCTTACTGTCATTAATCAACAAACGGTTTTGTTGTCCGGGTAAAGGAGACTGTGATCCATTTTCATGACGGGAATTGGCTTCAAATATATCTAAATCACCATCATTATCTACATCTAAGAATAAAATCTTTTTGGTCAATTTAGCATAAGAAGGCAATCTAATAGAGGTTTCATCCGTAAAAAAAGCGCGACCATTATTAATCAGTAAACGATTTTGCTGTCCCCCACCTGAAAAAGTATGTGATCCTAAAGCATTCCCAAAAATTATATCCAAATCACCATCATTATCTACATCTCCTATATCTAAACAACGGGTACTATCGCTATCAACAGGAAATCTAAGATTAGTTTGATCAACAAAAAAGCCATTGCCTTTATTAAGCCAGAGTCTATTTTGAGGAGAACTACTGCACCGCGTATCAACTCTATTTCCTAATACTATATCCATATCACCATCATTATCTACATCTCCAACGGCTATAGCGCGTGTGCTATTTGTATCTACTGGCAATCTAAGAGAAGTTTCTTCTCTAAAAAAGCCTTTACCATCATTAATGAGTATTCTATTTTGCTGTCCTGTACATGTTAAAGGAAAAGCTACATTTGCCACGATAATATCTAAATCTCCATCCTTATCAACATCAACAAACTTAATCCCGCGGGAATTATCTTTAATCGCAGGTAGCCTGTAAGGCTGTCCGTTTTTAAAAGTTTCGTCTTTAAAAAAACCTTTACCATCATTAATTAAAAGTCTATTTTGGGCACCTTTTGTACCGGTATTGGCCACGATGATATCCACAAAGCCGTCTCCGTTCACATCTCCAATATCAATATCAACACTTGGCCACTGCTCTTGAGGAAAACGACTTGCGGTTTCATCCTGAAACTTACCTTTGCCGTTTATGTTTATGTATATTATATTTTGTTGTCTTAAATTAGCGACAATAATATCCAAATCACCATCATTGTCCACATCCGCAAATTTAATACCGATACTATTATTAGCATCTTGGGGAATACAAGTTTCCATATCGTCGGCTAGACACAAATTACAAAAACAACAAACAATTATTACTATTTGTATAATTTTTTGGATAATTTTTCTCATAGTTGACTGACCATAGCACAAAATAATTGGCTCACCAAGGTTATGTTTTTTTTCCGATAACAAACAACTCATAACCTCCGTTTGTCATTCTTTCAAATAACGAAAAAACAAAGACAATCATTTTACCCCAAGAACTCGTCCTCGCTTTGATTAAAGGTATAGACTGGGTTTTAAACATTAAAATGTCAAAATTATAGGTTTTTAAAATTTGCTTTAAGGTCCTTGGTCTAAAGTAAAACCAATGGTATTTATGATAAAGTTTTTTTAAAGGATAAGCAACTTTTTTAAATGACATAAAATAAATAAGCCAAGCCAATTTTTTTAAGAGAGAACTTTCATTGGGAGTATTTATCAATATAAGACCATCTTTTTTGAGAATTCTCCTAATTTCTTTTATTTTTACAAATGGATTATAAAAATGCTCTATAGCATCCCAAAGGGTAACCACATCAAAGCTTTCAGAAGGCAAATGCAGATTTTCCAATTCTCCTTCCATTACTTCTAAGCCATCCTTTCTGGCTTGGGCACAGGCAAAAGGTGATATTTCTACGCCCTTTGCTTCCCAACCATCATGCTTAGCCAGTTTGACAAACAGGCCTAGACCGCAACCTACATCTAAAAGCTTTCCCTTTTGGGGTTTAAGCTGATGCAAGATATGAAGTCCTTTGCGAAACTGCCTGATATTGCCTTCCCCAGAATAATACTGTGTCCTTTCTTGATAATAGTCCTTTCCATATAAACTCTTTAGATCAACCTGTTCTATTTCCAAAAAGCAAAGACCACACAAGGGACACTCTAAAAGTTTAAGATCATCAATGACACACTTCTTCCTTATCTGTTTATAACCACAAAATGGGCATTTAAAGAAGTCCATAATAATCCTTCACCAAATACCTAAGAATACTTTTTATATGTTCTTTTAACAAAGGATGAAACATCCCTTTCTTTTCTCTATCTAAAAAATGCACAATCTCCGCATGGGGAACATAAATGACGGTGTATCCTTTCTCTTTAGCCCGAAAACAAAAATCTATATCTTCGTACAGATAAAAAAACTTTTCATCAAAAAGACCTATATCATCCAAATATTGACGGCGAATAAGCATCGCGGCTCCATATACCCAATCTACCTCTCGCACTGTCTTATGATCCCAATCTTCCATGGTATATTTTTTCACAAAACGACTATGTGGAAACCAATTTCTTAGAACTGTCCCCTCAATCACTATATTTAAAGGTGAAGGAAAACACCGACAAGAAAGTTGAAGCTGTCCATTACGATAAACAAGCTTAGGACCTGCCACTGCTGCTTTAGGGTAGGCGGCCATTGTTTCTATAAGCACATCAAGTGCACCCGGCAGCACTAAGGTATCTACATCTAACATCAAAATAAATTCTCCTCTAGCTGCCTTAATGATTTGATTTCTTGCTTTGGTAACCCCTTGATTCTTTTTATTTGTTATCAATTTAATAGGAAACTGCTTCTGTCCTATATATTCTTGTTTAAGCATTTGGATTGTCCCATCTTGAGAACCATTATCCACAATTACCATCTCGTACTCATAGCGCCATTGTTTATCTAAAATAGAATCCAAACAATCAGCAAGCATTTGCTTTGCATTCCAAGTAATAAGGCCAATAGTTGCTTTCATTTTACTTTTCTTTTCCTCTTAGTGTAAATATAACCAACATTGTTTTGAACAAAATAACCAAATCCACAAAAAAACTACGGTGTTTAATATAAAACAAGTCATACTCTAAATTTTTATAGATCAAATCACTTCTATCCTTACTTATCTGCCACAATCCTGTAATACCTGGTAAAACCTGTAAACGCCTTTTTGCCATTTCACTGCGTGTATTAACTAAAAATGGCATCTCTGGTCTTGGTCCAACCAGACTCATCTCTCCTTTAAGAACATTAATAAGCTGTGGCAACTCATCCAAACCACTTCGTCTTAACCACCGTCCTATCCGTGTAATTCTGGTATCATTAATAGAGGTTGGGGCATGTTCATATTTAGGGACACTAACATACATTGTTCTAAATTTAATCAGTTTAAAAGGTTTGCCATTTTTACCTATCCTCTCATGCACAAAAAATATAGGACCAGCAGAATCCTTTTTAATAAGTACAGCTATAAGAAAAAAAAGAGGAAGGCTAATAATAAGTAAAAATAAAGCACTCGTAAAATCAAATATCCTTTTTAGGCCATCTATGTAAAATAATGGCCTATGTCCTAAAAAATCGCTTTCAACCAAGGTATAAAAGTCTGAGACGGGATAGGCAGATTTATCCTGCTCAGTAACCTTAAGATTGAGTTCTGGAAACTTTTTAATCTTTTTTAAAATCTCCTCTTTTTTATTTCCAACTATTCTTATTTTTTTATAACAATCCCACTTCTCTCTATACAACCATTCAACCTTAAAAAATACCCATCTCTCCAAAAAAAACAATAATATAAACAACCCTTCACTTTGCCAGTAAACACCTTTTAAAGCCAAAAAGCATACTCCTGCTATGGCTAATTTTAAAAAATAAGCCCATTTTTTTACCCTTAAAATGCCTGCTTCGAGCGTATAATTTTTTGTCATTATTCCAACAATAGCCATAAAACTTAAAAAAAGCCATTTTTGCGCTAACCCAATACTCCAAGCAAAACTTAAAAAAAATAACTGATCCCAAAAAAAATTAAGTAGCCTTAAACTAAACTCACATTTTCTTTCCATTCAAGCAGTTGGTGGCCTTAAACAAAGGAATTTTTCATATACCACTGAATAGACTTCTTAATACCATCAGCAATATCTGTTTTGGGTATATAATTTAACAATCTTTTCGCCTTAGAAATATCGGCTATAAATTTAAGAATTTCTCCGGTACGGTTTTCTTTGATAAGAATCTTATTATGTCCATTCATATACTTCTGAATTAAATGTGCTACTTCTGTTAACAATACCCCTTTACCTGTAGCAATATTAAAAACATTATTGGCCACGCTATCAAACTTTTGGATACACTTTATAATTCCCTCTACCGTATCATCAATATAAGTAAAATCTAACATTTTTTCTCGGCCATAAACAATTAAATCTTTATTTGCTTTCATTAATCTGATAAAAAGCGGCACAAGACGATCACTTTCATCATATTTTCCATAGACATTAGAAAATCTTAAAATAACAAAATTTATATTATAACACTTATGATAAGAATAAACAAATGCCTCTCCTCCTATTTTACTAGCCGTATAAGGGCTTTCACACAAGGAAACATGCACTTCCTCTTCTTTTTTTGACAAACTATCTGTATTGCCATATACTTCACGGCTAGAGGCAAAAATAAATTTCGTTATCCTATGACGGCGACAGTATTCCAAAACATTAAACAAAATATCAAGATTTTCTTTAGCTAAAAGTGGATTTTTAACAAGTTGATAAACACGCGCATTGGCTGCTAAATGAACGACCAAATCAGCAGGAGGAAGAGTATTTGTTTGTTCAAAATCCCGTAAGTCTCGTAAAATAGTCAAATTATCAACGGCTTCACTCCACTTATTTTTTCTTTTATCTACACCTATTAGCTCATATCCATCCTTTAAAAGGACTTTACATAAAGCAGTACCTATGGTGCCACTACTTCCTGTCACTAAAATGCGCTTAATTGCTAACATAATTATTAACCTTTTTTTAATATATGATGTTTATACCAAGTACTTACAATAAGGCCCTATTCAAGCGCTATTAAACTGCAATATTTATTATATAGTTACCTACCCGCCCAAAGGCAGTTCCGCCGTCAGTGCCCTCTCCACGGGCGTCACTTCCCGCCAGCCCAGCGGTAGAGCTTTTAAGGATAGCCAACCCTCTCTGCAATATCACTTTTGCAGTGTTAATGTCTGCATCATCAGTGTAGCCACAGTGCAGACAGCAAAAGATTTTCCCTTTCCTGTTTTTAGAATGAACAAAACCACAAGCTAAACAGGTCTGACTGCTCCTTCTGGGATCTACTTTTAGAAATACCTGTCCATACTGCCTGCACTTGTATTCAAGCATTCTGATAAAGGTGCTCCATGCTGAATCTATTATCTTTCACTTCTTCCACCACCACACCGTGGCTTTTAGCTATGATGGTGGAAATTTATAACTCTTTTAGCCTGCTTCTTCCATCTTTTGGAAAACTTCTTTTTTCTTGCAAGTTTCCTTTGTTCCCAAGCAAGCTTCTTAAGCCATTTTTCTAGAACATGAGGATGTCCTATCTTTGTCTTGTTAGACAAACATGCAAAGTCCCGAATACCCACATCTATGCCAACAAGACTGCTGTCTTCTGCAGACTTTGAGAAATTAGCTTTAACTACAATTGAGACATACCAGTGACCTTCAGTTTGTATCTGTATCTTCTCAATTGCATTTTGATATTGATTATATTATTATTTTATCTACTAATCAAGAATATATAAGCCTGTTTAAAAGGATTTTTCGAACAGGCGGCTTATTTATAATGAATGACAC
>NZ_JBMYBT010000118.1:0-3596 GCF_053993635.1 Desulfothermus sp.
ATAGTGCTTTTGATTTTAGGCATAAATGATAATGGGGGGTGAAAAAACAATATTTGGAAAATGTTGTAGAAGAGTTGTTTTTATGATTTAGGTGCAATTAATAGATGCATAATATGCTTCATACTTGACTAATGTGTTTTTTCTATACCCTTAAAAAGGGGATTGCAGAAAAAATCACTAAATACCAGTTGGCAGTTTTTTCATAAATACATATACTTTTTTTTACAGAAATACGTGTGTATTCATAATTATAACCAGGAAGGGAGTATTTTAATTTTCAAACTTAAATTCAAGTTTATCTTGTTTTCCGTCATTTTTGGCTATAACTAAGACCTTTCCTCCTCCACTGAGCTTACCAAAAAGTATTTCATCAGTAAGTGGGTCTGCAATCTCCTTTTGCACAACCCTTCTCATTGGTCTTGCACCATAATCTGGATCAAATCCTTTTTTCGCCAGAATATCCCTTGCAGTTTCATCCAATAACACTTGAACCTTTTTATCCTTTAATTGTTCATTTAATTCTTTAATGAACTTGTCTACTATCATCTTCATCAGGTCTCTATTAAGAGATCTAAAAGGAACAATTCCATCTAACCTATTTCTAAACTCTGGTGAAAAATATTTCTCTGCTGCCTTTACACCCATATGTGTTTTATCTTCAATTTCTTCTTTTGCAAAACCAATGGATGTAGAAGACATATCCCTTGCACCAACATTGGAGGTCATAAGCAGAATTACATGTCTAAAGTCTGCTTTTCTACCTGTATTGTCAGTCAGAGTTGCATAATCCATAACCTGAAGTAGTATATTAAAAAGGTCTGGATGGGCCTTTTCTATTTCATCTAAAAGCAAAACACTATGGGGATGTTTTCTAATACTATCAGTTAGTAAGCCCCCTTGATCAAAGCCAATGTATCCTGGAGGAGCACCAATTAGACGCGCTACAGAGTGTTGCTCCATGTATTCACTCATATCAAATCTCAAGAAATTAATTCCAAGAATGTTCGCGAGTTGTCTTGCAAGTTCAGTCTTTCCAACACCTGTTGGACCAACAAACAGGAAACTGCCAACAGGTTTATTGGGCTCTCTTAGACCAGCACGAGAACGTTTTATTGCACGCACAACTTGCTCAATTGCCTGATCCTGCCCAAAGACAACCTGTTTTAGTTCTGCCTCCAGATTCTTAAGCCTATCCTTATCCGAGGTAGTGACGCTCCTAATTGGCACGCGGGCTATCTTAGCAACTACATTTTCAATGTCTTTTACAGATATTACCTTTTTCTTTCGCTCCTTTAAGGAAAAATGGGCTCCACATTCGTCTATTACGTCTATTGCCTTGTCTGGCAAAAACCTATCAGGCAGGTATTTAATTGTAAGGTCAACAGCAGCTTCTATGGCCTTTTTTGAATATCTAATTTTGTGGTGTTGTTCATAATATTTTTTAAGACCCTTTAATATTTCAACACTTTCATCCCTGCTGGGCTCTATAATGTCAATTTTCTGAAAACGTCTGGACAATGCCCTGTCTTTTTCAAATAAATTTTTATATTCTTCATAAGTAGTTGATCCTATACATCTAATTTCCCCTGAAGCCAACACCGGCTTTAATATATTTGACGCATCTAAAGATCCTCCACTGGTTGCTCCAGCACCAACAATAGTATGTATCTCATCAATAAAAAGGATCACATTTTCCTTTTTCTTTTTTAGTTCGTTGATAATTCCCTTTAATCTTCCTTCAAAATCCCCTCTAAACTTGGTTCCTGCAACGAGAGATCCCATATCAAGGGCGTATATCTTAGTTCCTTGAAACTTTTTTGGTACCTCTCCCCTTGCAATTTTTAGTGCAAGACCTTCTGCTAACGCAGTTTTACCTACACCAGGCTCACCAACATATAAAGGGTTGTTCTTCCTCCTGCGAGATAAAATCTGTATGGTACGCTCAATTTCCTCTTCTCGCCCAATTAAAGGATCTATAAGCCCCATCTGGGCCTTTAGTACAAGGTCCTGGGTGTATCTTTCTAGAAAAGACTGTCTTTTTGGATTTTCAGCCTCTTCTTTTGGTTGACCATGGGATATATATTCCAATATATCCAGCCGCTCCACACCATGACTCTTTAAAAAATATGTAGCGTATGAATCTTCTTCTTCCATTAGTGAAGCCAAAAAATCTCCTAATTCAACACGTGATTTTTCAGCAGACTGGACATGAAAAATTGCCCGTTGAATCACCCTTTGCACTGCCAGGGTCTGGATAACCTCCCGTCCCTGGGACTCAGGATACACATCTAAATTATCTATAAAGTACCTCTCTAACTGTCCTTTTAGTTTGTTTACATTAACTCCACAATTTTTCAGGAGATTTTTCCCTTGTGGTACAAGTAAATAGGCATAAAGCACATGTTCTAAGGTCAAAAACTCGTGGTGCCGAATCCTAACTTCTCTAATTGCCAAAGCAAAAACCTTTTCTAAATCTTTACTTAACATAGCTAAACCTCTTCCATAGTACATTTTAAGGGGAATCCTTTTTTTCTAGCCATCTTGTGTACTAAAGCTACCTTTGTTTCTGCTATCTCTGCTGGATACACCCCACAGACCCCAACTCCCTTTTTGTGCACATTTAACATAATAGCTACAGCTTCTTCTTTGCTCTTGTGAAAAACTTTCATTAAAACATCAACTACAAAATCCATTGTGGTGTAGTCATCGTTATGAAGCAAAACTTTATATTTAGGTGGTTCCTTAAGATCATCTTCTATAAGGGTCTCTTCGTGGAGTTCTGGTCTATTTTCCATAGTCATAATCCAAAACTCCTTTATACGATTTTTTATATTTAGTCCAATCCTTAAAAACAAAACTATCCATTGGTGGAAGCCCTAATTTTCTTCTAATGTTAGCGTTGATCTCATGATAGGTCATGGTTGAAGAATTCCCATAATCCAGACCTAACTCAGTTGCCACTTTTCTTAAATCTCCTGTTCCTTCTATTTCTAAATAATCACCAAAGGGTAAGGTGTCCAGGCATATAACTGTATTATCAAACTCCCACTTTTCTCTTATTTTCTCATACTTAAGAGATATTTCAAGTCCAATTTTGCTCAAAGTGATTACAAAATTTTCCCTATTATCAATTATGGTTTCAAATTCTTCTGCTACTTTTTCGCCCCTTAATTCTTGGGCAGAAATTGCTTTTTTCAAACACAAGGTATGTGTTTTATTTGTGCTTCTTAGCCTTACAAGTATTCCCTGATTTTTTAACCTTTTGTCAGGATAATCAAACACTATATTTTGCTCAAAATACCTGTCTATAAAAATTGCACCCAAATTTTTTAGCCGTTTTCTGATATCTTCAAATCCGTGCTTAACAAAAAATTTTACTTCCCTTTCTATGGCCATAATTCTCTCTCTCGTGTTCTGTAATTCGTGATTTGTGATTTGTGATTCGTAAATCGTAAATCGGAAATCGGGAATCGGAATCGTAAATCAAATCACTAATCACGAATCACTAATCACTATTATTTTAAAGTGGCTGGATGGTCAAGGCATTAAAAACAATTTGACATCAATCCTCTATTATTGATCTTAGCCTTGCAAAG
>NZ_JBMYBT010000119.1:0-11276 GCF_053993635.1 Desulfothermus sp.
TATGTCTCCATAAAAAAGCCACGTTCATCTCCAAATACCTTTGGAATAACAAGAATAAGTCCATCTATTTCACATTTTTTAAATTTAAATGGCATTGTATTCCTCCCACCACCTGTCAATACCAGACTGCCATGATGGTATTTTGGCTTCAACAAGGGATTCAATTTTTTTGCTATCCAGCTTACTAAAATTTGGCCTTCTGGCCTTTAAATTAAAGTCTGAAGTCTTTGCCCTATAGAGATTCCCATCCCAACCAATTTTATTTAATAGATATTTGGCCTGATCATACTTGCTTGCAATGCCATCATTTGAAAAATGAAATAGACCAAAATTCACTTTTTTTAGTAATTTTAAAGAAAAATCAGCAAGATCATAAGAGTAAGTAGGTGAGGAGATTTGATCATCTACTATTTTTAATTCTTTGTATTTTTTTGCCCAATCTAATACTTGAGTATTAAAATTTTTACCATTTATTCCAAAAAGCCACGAAGTTCTTATTACTATTGATTTATCATACTCGTTTAAAACAAGAACCTCCCCTTTTAACTTACTTTTTCCATAAACTGAAACAGGATTTGGTTTATCTTCTTCTTTATAAGGTTCTCCTTTATTCCCATCAAATACAAAATCTGTGGAATATGTAACAAAAATAGCTTTTACCTCTTTTGCGGCCTTTGCCAAATAAAAAGGTGCATATGCATTTAATTTATAACAATTTTCTGAATCTTCTTCTGCCTTATCAACATCATTATATGCTGCACAATTTATTATCAAATCGAAGTTACCTCTCTTTACAAAATCAAAAACCGATTTCTCATTGGTAATATCCAGCTCTTTATAATCTGTAGCAACAAAATCACAACTCATATTGTTTAATATACGTCTAATATCAAAACCCAGTTGCCCATTAGCACCTGTAATGAGTATTTTTGCCTGTTTGATATTCATAAAAAACTCCAGAAAGTTTATCTATATCTTCAAAACAGCCTTATACATATCATATGTAATGGATAAGACCTTTTGTGCAAGCTCAATATTCAAGGAACCAGCTCCACAACTAGGAGTTATAAATGTGTTTGTAATTATTTGGGAGCTATTTATACCAGTTTGTTCTTCCATTGTGTTTAATTGTGTCATAAATTTATTATATAAATTATCAAAAGTCTCTTTTTCAATGTATTTTGCATCTGTTGGCACTATACCCCATGCAATAAATTTTCCCTGTGTTAAAAAATCTTTTAATTTGTCTTTAAAGAGAAGTAATTTATCAAAATAAGAATATGCATCAAAGCTCAAGATGTCTGCTCCAGAGTCAAACGCCAATGACCAATCTGTATTGGCACATACATGAATCCCTACCAGCACATTTTGGGTGTGTAAATAGTCTATTATTTCAGAAAACGCTGATAATACATCGTCTCTGCTTATACTTATAAATTCTGATGAACCAAATCCAGCAAGTGCTGGCTCATCCAGAAATATTATAACAGACTTATTAAAACGGGATAAAACCCTGGCCTGATATGCCGAGAGCATTGTTAGATGCTTAACTGCCATATCCCTTAGTTGAAGGTCATAAAAGATTGCCCTTCCATCTGCTTCTTTTACCGCAGTTGCAAAGGTAATTGGTCCTGTTATTTGCCCTTTTATAGCATAAATATTATCTAAACCATCCATTTGAGTTAATCTATCAACCAAATGGTAAAAACCAGCTGCTCTATCCCTGTTTAATGTGAACCTGGTATTTTCAATATCAATTTTTCCTTCAATAACCCCCATGTATTCTTCATAAAATGAGACCATCTCTTCCTGAAAAGTGGGAGTAGCTGTATCTATAAATTCTTTTCCTGACTTAAAGGTGTATCCTGGAAGGGATTCCATAAACTGAGAAATCATCCCTTCAAAAGGCCTTTTAGGGAGTTGAATCCATAAAGGAATATAAGGTGAATATTTAAAGACCCACTCAAGTGCCTTTTTGTGATCTTCCAAAGGAAGGCTCCCAATAAGCATTGGAAGCCCTTTTGGCTTTATTGTTTGCATTAAATCACCTCTTTTAATTTATGTTGATAACCTATAACCTTTGTAACTATTTAGCTCACCTGCCCCTATGAATCGGTAACAAAATCGCGCTCAGATGGAGCACTTTATAGACAAATGATAATGATATTCTCACAAAAGCTGCTTGAATTCTTCAACCGTTAATCCGACTTGCTTTATAATCTTCCTTAATGTCCCTTTTGCTATTTCCCTATGATCTGGAACAACAATACGTCTGTGAGGGGAATTGATTTGCCTTAAAACTATATGACTGCCTTTCTGTCTATCTATTTCATAGCCTATCTTTGATAAAGCTGATATTGCTTCGCGCCCTGATATTCGAGGTAATATACTCACAACACTGCCACCTCTACAATTTCTTCCTCTATAGATGGCGGAACAGGTTCATTATGAGCATTGAGGCTTTCGATATAAACTTCAATTGCCTCTTGGATATTTTTTAAAGCTTCTGTCCGTGTTTCCCCCTGTGAAATACAGCCAGGTAAAGAAGGGACCTCTGCTATAAACATTCCATCTTCATCTTGTTCAATAATAACTCTATATTTCATTCGTCCCTCCAGTTCTTATCTTTGGTTATATCTTTTACTATACCTTACACGCAGTCTTTAAATCATCAATTGCATCTGTTTTTTCCCAGGTAAAATCAGGGTGTTCCCTTCCAAAATGTCCATAACAAGAGGTTTCTCTATATATTGGTCTTTTTAGCTTTAGTCGTTCGATTATAAAATATGGCCTTAAATCAAAAACTTCCAAAATTGCCTTGGTCAAGGTCTCATCACTGACCTTTCCTGTGCCATTGGTATTTACTAAAACAGAGACAGGTTCAGCAACTCCAATAACATATGCTATCTGGACTTCACACATATCAGCAAGATCAGCTGCCACAATGTTTTTGGCAATATATCTTGCCATGTATGCAGCAGATCTATCCACTTTTGATGGATCCTTACCAGAAAAAGCACCTCCACCGTGAGAAGCCATTCCCCCATATGTATCCTGGATGATTTTTCTCCCTGTCATTCCACAATCACCCATTGGACCGCCGATTACAAACCTTCCAGTGGTATTGATAAATATTCTAAGAGCATCATCTACCAACTCTTCAGGCAAGGTTGGTTTAATGACCTCCTCAATAATGGCTTCTCTCAAATCTTCATACTTTACACTCTCCTCATGCTGGGCGGCTATCACTACGTTGTCAATTCTAATTGGCTTGCCATTTTCATATTCTAAGGCAACCTGAGTCTTTCCATCTGGCCTAAGAAAATCAAGTATTCCTTTTTTCCTCACATAAGTGAGTCTCCTACTGAGTTTATGGGCAAGGTATATTGGTGTTGGCATAAGGGTATCAGTTTCTTTGCAGGCAAAACCAAACATCATACCCTGATCTCCAGCTCCCTGTTCTTCTGGTTTCTGTCTGTTGACCCCCATTGCAATATCAGGGGATTGTTTATCCAGGGATGATATTACTGCACATGTCCTCCAATCAAACCCCATCTCTGAGCTGTGATATCCAATTTCCTTTATAGTTTGTCTAACAACTTCTGGATAATCCACGACTCCCTTGCTACTTATTTCTCCTGCGACAAAACACAGACCAGTTGTAACCAGGGTTTCACATGCAACCCTAGCATCTGGGTCCTGCTTTAAAAATTCATCCAATATTGCATCAGAAATCCTATCAGCCACCTTGTCTGGATGTCCCTCAGTTACAGATTCAGACGCAAACATATATCTTCCAGTTTTTCCTATCATAACAAACTCCTATTATTTTTATTTTTAAACTCGCTCAACAATCAAAGGCAAAATTTCCCCGGCCTTACCTTGAATAGAATAATCCATATAATTACTATATGGTGTTTTTTCTAAATTAATTTCCACAACTGTTGCCCCTGCCTCCTTTGCTACCATAAAAAAAGAAGCTGCAGGTTGCACAACCGACGATGTCCCAACTACCATCATAAAATCACAAGACTTTAAAAATTCTATGGTCTTATCAAGTAAAACAGGATCCAGAGATTCTCCAAAAAATACAACCCCTGGTCTAAGCAATCCTCCACATTTCTCGCATTTTGGAAGTATTCCTAAATTTGGCCTTTTATCAAAAAATTCGTTATTACACTCTGTACATCTTACTTTCCAAATGCTTCCGTGAATTTCTATGACCTTTTTGCTTTCAGCTAACTGGTGAAGTCCATCTACATTTTGTGTAATAAGCAAAAAATCATCCTTTTTTTCTTCGAGCTCAGCAATTGCCTTATGTGCAGGATTAAAATTTACCTTGGAAATGAGTTCCCTGCGCCAGTTGTAAAATTCCCATACTTCCTTTGGATTTTTTAAAAAACCCTCAATACTTGCAAGCTTCATGGGATCTTTATTTCTCCACAGTCCACCTTGTCCCCTAAATGTTGGGATACCACTCTCAGCAGACACACCAGCCCCTGTGAGCACTGCCACCTTTTTTGCATCTTGTAATTTTTTCGCTATTTCATCTATCTGTTTACGCATACTTATTTAAACTCTTTTAAATTACAATATGTAAAAAACTGTTTTAATTTAATAAGTCGAAAATCCATGGGATCTATATCCTTAAAAATAGTCTTGACAACAATTAATGGATTCAAATAACAGACACTCCAATCAAACATAAAATAGATGGAACTCTCCCTAATCTCCCATTTTTCCACAATCAAATCAAGGGGAATCTGTTTGTCCTTTTTTTTACATATAACTCCTTTTATTGACTCTTCACTAAATCCTAACAAATAGCGCTCTTTATTATTTAGAAAAATTAACTCAAATAGCTCTTTTTCTGAACACGGCACTTTTAAACGGGTTCCAATATGTTTATGAAAAGTAAATCTTATACCAGGGATAGAATATTTATTTAACTTATCAACTATATCTTCATCAAGTTTTTTTGTAACCTGTACTCCAAAAGACTCACAAAAACTTAGAACTCCCACAGACAAGGCACGGCCAAAGGATATTTTTGGTCTGGGATTATAACCTTGAGAAAAAGCTAATGGGATATTAGCTCGTCTCATAATCCTCTCAATGACCTTTTGGAGTTCAAGTTGAGAGAGATAAGCTGCAAAATCTGTTTTTTCAAACCAAAATAAATAATTATATCTATCCTGGCCTTTTTCTACTTGTCTATTTATATTAACTGCCAAATTTTCCAGAGACTTTTCCTTTGAATTTACAGCAGGATAAATTTCTTTAAAATCGCAAACTCCACATCCAGAACAATCACCCCACCTACAATCATTGGTTGTTTTCTCTTTTTTGGCCTTTACAAGTTCTTTTTTTAAAAACTTTTTACTAACTCCAGTATCTATAAAATCCCATGGCAGATGCTCATCTAAAACCCTAGGGCCAAGATATTTGGAGACCTCTATACCATGTTTTTTTAAAACCTGGGCCCACACATTATAATCAAAATGTTCCATCCACCCAGTAAACACATCTCCACATAAGTATGCATCTAAAATAACATTTGCGAGGCTTTTATCTCCCCTTGAAAAGATCCCTTCTACAACAGACATCTCCAATGTGGGCCAGCTTAGATTAAGCCATTTGTTCTTTTTAAACATTTTATTCAAAAAAACGATTTTTTCTTTTATCTCATCTAAACTATTTTGTCTTTCCCACTGAAAAGGAGTATGTGGCTTGGGGACAAAAGGAGAAATAGATGCAGAGACCTTAACTCGTCTGGTCAATTTTGGCGCAGTTTCTAAGACCTTTAAACACAGTTCAAAAATCCCCTCTAAATCTTCCTTAGTCTCTGTAGGGAGACCAATCATGAAATATAGTTTTATCTGTTGCCATCCATTTTCAAATGCCCATTTTGCGTGATTTATAACATCTTGTTCTGATATACCCTTGTTTATTACATTGCGAAGCCTCTGGGTCCCTGCCTCTGGTGCCAGGGTAAGCCCCCTACTCTTTAATTTTCCAATATATTTTATAAAATTTTCAGGCACACTACCAGCCCTAAGAGATGGAAGAGACAGAGAAATGTTTTCAGAAATACACTTAGAAAATGTCAATGAAAATAATTTATCTAATTTAGAAAAATCTCCTACACTTAAAGAAAGTAAGCCCACCTCTCCATGGCCTGTGGCCTTTAGACCTTCATTTAAAATAGAGCCAATTTCATTAACTGGTCTCTCTCTCACTGGTCTATTGATCATTCCAGCATAGCAAAACCTGCATCCCCTTGTACATCCTTTGGATATTTCCACTACATATCTGTCATGAACGGGTCTTCCAAAAGGAACTATCTGTTTTTTAGGAACATAAGCATTTTTTAAATAGGGAATTATTCGCCTCTTAACGGGCCTGTTCCCCAAAATAGGAACATAGACTCCCTCAAGCATGGCCAATTCCTTGAGAATTTCGTCTCTAGATAAAGATTTTGCTTTACACGTAAGAAACAGATCTGAAATTTCTAAAACAACCTCTTCCCCATCCCCAATTACAAAGGCATCAAAAAAAGGTTCAAGAGGTGTTGGATTAAATACCCCTTCTCCCCCAGCAATTACAATGGGACATAAATCTTGCCTATGTTTTGCTAAAAGAGGAATATTCCCAAGATCCAGCATATACAAAATAGTAGTATAACATAGTTCATGGGTAACACTAAAACCAATTATATCCATGGAAGTTAAGGGCATATCTCCTTCTAGGGTACAGAGGGCCTTATTTTTTTTTCTAAGGAGTGTTGCTACCTGTTTTGATGGGGCATAGACCCTTTGGGCCCAGATATCTTCCCTGGAATTTAAAATCCAATACAAAATCTGATGGCCAAAGTATGAGACACCAACAGGATACTTATCAGGAAAAGCTAAACACCACTTAAGGGGAATGTCTTTTGATTTATGGACACTATTTAATTCCTGGCCAATATAATGGGAAGGATTTTCAAATAATGGGAGAAGCTCTTTCATATCAAAAAAAATAAAGCCAATGCATCTAAATTAACTCTTTCAATGCATCGGCTTTTAATCCTTTTATCCTTTTAGTAAATCAGAGATATTTGTGACCTTACCACCTTTTTGACCACCTCCTCCTATGATATTTTCCAGATTTTTCAGATCTGAGGTGGAAGATATAGTGAGATTACTCGATGCCTCTAAATACTTAGACTCAAGCTCAGCAGGCATATTTTTATACCAATAAACAATATGATCCTTCGAAATTTCACCCTCTATCTCTTGATCAAAGGGATATCCAAAGGGCATTATTGCCATTGATATGCCATTTTGGGTTGGTATTGTCTGAAGAATAGCTGGATCCTTTAACTTGCCTTCTTCCTCCACCCACTTTCCAATTACATAGTCTCCAGTGACTATCTTTACTAGTTTTATTTCATGAGCCATAGACCTTTCCTCCTAAAAAATATTTTAATCAAGATTTAAATTGAATTATACACGGAAATGGAAACTGTCAAGGAAGGAATTAAAGGGGGGGATGCGCCAGGGATAACCTGAGTCTTTTCTATAGTACATTTTTTAAGGAAAATGCCCCCTTCCCAAGGAGGGGGCGAGAAATTATTATGACTTTTTTAATTTTTGCAAGGCCTGTTCTGCCGCAATGGTAATGGGTTCTGCACTTGGTTCAGAGGATATGTCAGGGTTACAGGCAGAGGTAAAAGTGGTTAAATCAGAAATAGTCTTTCCGCCCAGGATAAAAGCAGTAATGGCATCTATCTCCCTTGCTGGGTGAATTGCATGACTTACAATCTGTCCTCCTATTAACTTCTGAGTCCTTTTATCAAATATAAGTTTGATTTTCCAGGGTTTCATTCCTGGAATCATCCTGTGTTTACTTCTGGAATCCACTGTAGCGCAAATGGTTTCAATGCCCTCTCTTGCAGCAGATGTCTCACTAAGTCCTGTAGCTGTCACAGTCATATCAAAGAGTTTACATCCCCCAGCGTCCACTACTCCTGGAAATCCAATGTCATATCCAGCAAGGCGTTTAGCAGCTATTCGTCCCTGCATTACAGCAGGTCCCCTCAATCTTCCACCAGTAGGTTTTTTTGTTATAAAATTAATCTTTTCCACACAGTCACCACCTGCCAGGATGTCGGGATTCGAGGTCTCTTGATATTCGTTTACTTTTATTCCCAATTTCCCTATTTCTAATCCTATTTCCTGGGCAAGTTCAATATTGGGCCTAACACCAACATTGACAAACACCATATCTGCATCCAATTTTTTCCCAGATCCCAGGGCAACAGCTGAAACCTTACCATTATTGCCCAATATTTTTTCTACCTTTTCACCAGTTAAAAGGTTTAATCCCTTTTCTGTCAAATATTCTGTTACCAAATCAGCCATGTCCTTATCAAGCATAAGCGGAAGTGGGCGATCCATGAGTTCAACAATACTTATATTAAATTTACCAGGCATGTTTTCCGCAAGAAGAGAGGCAATTTCCATGGAAATAAACCCAGCACCTATAAATACTATATTTTCGGGTTGTTTTTCAGAAAGATATGTCCTTATTTTTTCAGCATCATCAAGTCCACGTAAGGTCATAACTCCTTCTAAATCTTTACCTTCAATAGGAGGAACAAATGGCCTGGAGCCTGTTGCTAGATATAGTTTATCATAATGAAATCCCTTACCACCAGCAGTAACTACTTCCTTTTTATCTGGATTTATCTTTGTCACCTCATCTACCACTACATTAATACCTGCATCTTCTAACATTTTATCTGGAACCACAATGGATTCGCCTGAGGCCAGACCGGCCACAACATGAGGCAGAGCTCATCTAACAATAAAAAATTTTTCCTTTCGAATTACAGTAATATCAATTTCAGGCATTAATTTTCTGGCTAACATTGCAGCAGGCCCCCCAGAGCCACTGCATCCCACAATAACTAATCTTTCACCTCTATTCATCTCTCACCTCCTTGATTATACTTTTATTATACCAAACTTACTCAACAACATATTAACTTTGCACTAATTAAAAAAATTTATCAAGATAATTCAATAAAATCGTGATTAGTGATGCCAGCCACGATTCACGAATCACGATTTTTGTTAAAAAAGTAAAAACTTTTTATTTTCTTAAAGTATTATATAATGCTCTACCAAAAAATCATTTATGTTTACTTGAGGGAAGATCCACAAGGTTTCCAGCCCCCTTCCAAGTAAAAGACGTGGGAAAGAGGGAGTTGTTATATCTATTTTGCAATCTGTATAAATAATATCAATATCTTTGATTTTGTCTTCTGTGTATGATTTCTTAAAATTGTCATAAGATATCTCTGTTATGTATAGGGATGGATGTGCTATTTGGATGTGCTCTTTGTTTATATAAGAGGTAACATTGTCGCTATTTATCACAAGGCCATATTTAGGCGAGCTTAGGTGTTTAACGTGGTCATTCAACGGCACATAGGCTGTTCCTAGGCAAAAAAATGACCAAAATGGATCAATACTTAGGTTGGTATTAGAAAATTTATCCTCAACGACATTATACACATTAGAGACTCCCAAAAGTTCCAGGGTGACCAATATATTTATAGGCCACTTGTTATAGTTCCCTATGACAAAAGTACTAATTCCCAGTATTCTGGGAATTAGTAAAAGTCCAATGAGTTGTGATGGGGAGCTAAATTCTCTTGATAAGAATACTAATACACCCCTTTTTTTTTGTTGAAATTCTATTATATTGAGTTCTTCTAAATCTATTTCTGTCTTTTTTTTAGATGTATATTGACAGAATTTGTTCTTGAGGAATAGATAATTCAAAGAAATTGACTTTTTTATAATTGATTTTACATATGGATCTATACTTTCAAAGGCTATATCAAATTTCTCTTCATCTAAAGGTTGAATAATTTTTTGTTCAAGAAAGCTTTCTACAACCATCTTTTTATTTTTGTCCACAAACCTCCATATTCTTTTTGTCTTTTTTCTTCTGATGATTTTAGGTCGTATTTAATATAGGCAATCCTGGCCATGTATTTTGAATATTCCACTATATCCTTGAATTCAGGGAAATTTCGTTGAATATATAAATACCTTTTCCATGCTCCTTTGTATCTTTTGGTCCTAAAATAGAAATTGGCAACATATATTTCATGTTTTGCCAGGATGTATCTACACTTTCTTAGGAGTTTTTTTGCCTTTGGCACATATTTAGATCTTGGATATGCTTCAATTAATTTGGTAAAATAGGAGATTGCCTCATGTATACACAGTTGAGGAAGGTCAATACTTGGTTTTTGGTAAAAATTACACATACCTATTTGGAAAATTACATAATCTATATTTTTATGACCTGGATGTAAGGACTCAAACTCTTTATAGGCTGTTTCAGCTTCTTCATATTTTTTTGCATAAAAATAACTATCTGCAAGGAGAAGTTCTGCCCTCACTGTATATGGACTAAATGGGTATTTATCCTTGATTTTTTGGAAATATTCAATTGCTCTATCAAAATTCTTTTCATTAAGTGCATCCTCTCCAGCTTCTAGGAGTTCAAGGGGAGTTTGTGGCTTTGGTCTTAAAAAATAATAATCTATAACTCCACAACCAGAGAACAACATGCAAAAAAACAAGCTAAATATAATGAATCTTATTCTCATGTGATTTATCCAAAAGAGTTTAATCAATCTTTTTCTTGGAGAAAAAGGTATGCAGAGTGGGCTGCTTGTGCACCATCTCCAACTGCAGTGACCACTTGTCTGCAGGTTTTAGCCCTGACATCTCCAGCTGCAAAAATTCCTGGCAGGTTGGTCTGCATTTCATTGTCGGTTTTTATAAAACCTCTAGGGTCAACATCCACATCCTTTGGGATAAAATTACTGTTTGGTGCTATTCCAATAAAGACAAACACTCCATCAACTTTTAGTTCTGTTTTGTTTTGAGTTTTTTTGTTTAATATAAGGATTTCTTCAACATTATCTTTTCCCCTTATCTCTTCAACCACTGAGTCGTAGATAACCTCTATTTTGGGATTTTGTAAGACTCTTTCCTGATAGATTTTATATCCTCTAAATTGATCTCTTCTGTGTATTAAATATACCTTTTGGGCCAATTTTGCCAGATAAAGGGACTCTTCTAATGCTGTATTGCCGCCTCCAATACAGGCCACTACCTGGTCTTTAAAAAACATCCCATCACAAAGGGCACAATAAGATACGCCTCTGCCTGTAAATTCCTCTTCACCTGGCACCCCTAATTTTTTGT
>NZ_JBMYBT010000120.1:0-15048 GCF_053993635.1 Desulfothermus sp.
CACAAACTCATAACAGGTGGAAAATATTATTTTCTTTCCCGTCCCCGTAGGTTTGGTAAGAGTTTGTTTTTGGATACCTTATCAGAGATATTTTTAGGTAATAAGGAGTTATTTAATGGACTTTATATTTATGACAAATATGATTTTGTTCCCCATCCTGTGATAAGGATAAGTTTTGGAAGTGGAGATTTTGCAGAAGAGGAGACAATATACAGGAAGATAAATTACATATTGGATAGAAATCAAGAGGAACTAGATATAGAGTGTAAAAATGAGCACAGGGACGAGTGTTTTGCAGAACTGATACTGAGGGCGTATAAAAAGTATAAAACCAAGGTAGTGATATTAATAGATGAATATGACAAGCCCATATTGGATAATATAACCAACACAAAGATGGCGTTAAAGGCCAGGAGTATATTGAAGAATTTTTATGGTGTAATAAAGGATAGTGATAAGTACATAAGGTTTGTGTTTATAACAGGTGTGAGCAAGTTTTCCAAATTGAACCTGTTTAGCGGTTTAAACAATTTAGAGGATATAACAATAGATAAAGAGTATGGAGAGATATGTGGTTATACGCACCATGATTTAGAAACAGTGTTTAAGGAGCATTTAAAGGGGGTGGATCTCGGGAAGGTAAAGATGTGGTATAATGGCTATAATTATTTTGGAGAAAAGCTATATAATCCCTTTGACATACTTTTATTTATATCTAAGGGCTATGAATTCAGGAATTACTGGTGGAGTACAGGAAATCCTTCATTTTTAATAGATAAGCTAAGGGAAGAGAACTATTATATTCCAGATTTAGACAATGCCACCATATCAGAAGAGGGGTTAGATGCCTTTGATGTGGAGTACATAGATGTATTGGCGCTATTATGGCAAACTGGGTATCTTACATTT
Source organism: Desulfothermus sp. (assembly GCF_053993635.1). Classification (NCBI taxonomy): domain Bacteria; kingdom Pseudomonadati; phylum Thermodesulfobacteriota; class Desulfovibrionia; order Desulfovibrionales; family Desulfothermaceae; genus Desulfothermus; species Desulfothermus sp. The sequence goes on from NZ_JBMYBT010000120.1 coordinate 910, forward strand.
AAGGATAGGCTAGTGGATGATGTAGGGGCAGTGACCTATCAACTTTGTATACCCAATATAGAGATCCAGTTGTCTTTAAATCACCTATTCATAGATTATCTGACCAATCAAAGACATGTAAAATACCAGTATAGAAGTTCCATAAAAGAAAAACTTCAAAAAAGGGACTTTGATGGATTTGTAGAGGTATTAAAATCAATATTTTCATCGATCCCATATGAAAATTATGTAAATAATGTAATATCACGCTATGAAGGTTATTATAGTAGTGTGATATATGTTTATTTAAAGGCACTGGGTTATGAGACAGTAGCAGAGGATACCACAAACAAAGGTCGCATAGACTTAACCATAAAGACAGATTCAATGGTGGTTATTATTGAGTTTAAGGTAGATAGTAAAGAAGAGCCAATAAAGCAGATAATAGAGAAGAGATATTATGAAAAATACGAATCAGAAGGCAAGGAAATTTATTTAATAGGTATCAAGTTTGACAGTAAAGAGAAAAATATATCAGAGTTTAAGTGGATAAGACATAAATGAGATGTGCAAATTGTAGGCAAAAAATTAGCATGTTAGTTTGCTCTATAGAGATTTAAAGGCTTTTTTGAGCCTCGTTGATTATTATAACTTCTTAACTCAAATTGGAGGTATATCATGGCTATTAGATTTATAGATAAAATAGATATAAAAGGGAAAAGGGTCTTGGGTAGATTTGATTTTAATGTGCCCCTAAAAGACGGAGAAATTCAGGACGATTCCAGAATTTTGGCAGCACTAGATACTATAAAATATATTTTAGATAATGGTGGAAGGCTTATTGCCTGTTCACACCTTGGGAAACCAAAGGGGAAAAGGGTTGATGAGTTGTCTTTAAAGCCAGTTGCCCGCCGCCTAAAAGAACTTTTAGACAAAGATGTCAAAATGGCTGATGATTGTATAGGGGATCAAGTGCTCTCTATGTCAAACGAATTAAAGGACGGTGAAATCCTTTTGCTTGAAAACTTAAGATTTTATAAAGGAGAGACAGAGAATGATCCTGAGTTTAGTAAGGAATTAGCCAAGCTGGCAGATGTATATGTAAATGACGCCTTTGGGGTGGTTCACAGAAAACATGCCTCAGTAGTAGGTATTTGCGACTATGTGGACGTGGTGTGTGGCGGCTTTTTAATTAAAAAAGAAGTTGAGTATTTGAATAATTATCTTGCAAAGCCAGAACATCCCTTTGTACTTATTGCTGGAGGAGTTAAGGTATCAACTAAATTAGGGCTTTTAAATAACTTAATAGATAAAGTTAATACGATTTTAATAGGTGGGGCAATGGCAAATACCTTCAGAAATGCCCAGGGCTATCCAATTGGCAATTCCATTTATGAAAAGGATCTGTTAGATGAGGCCCTGAAAATAATAAATAAGGCAAAGGAAAAAGGAGTGGCCTTCTATCTTCCTGTTGACTATGTCATGGGTAAGGATATAAATGATCAAGTTCCATTAGGAGTATTTCCCTATCAAAATGTGGATCCCGAGGGAAAGATCTTTGACACTGGACCAGCAACCCATACCCTATATTCAGAGGTATTAAAGGAGGCTAAGACAGTGGTGTGGAATGGTCCAATGGGCGCATTTGAAAACCCCACATTTTCTCAAGGCTCATTTGGCATAGCCCAGAGCGTTGCTGCTGTATCAGGGACTACTATTGTTGGTGGCGGTGATACAGATAATCTCATTCATAAGTGTAAACTTCAAGATAAAATAACTTTTATATCAACAGGTGGAGGATCTTTTTTGGAATTTTTAGAAGGTAAACAACTACCAGGTCTAAAGGCCCTTGGATTATACGATTAAAATAAGGAGAAATCTCTATGAAAAAATTAATGGCTGCTAATTGGAAGATGTATAAGACCCAGGATGAAGCAAAAAACACAATAAAGGATCTTATTAATATTTTGGGTACAGAGTTGACTGTTGATAGGGATGTTTTGATATGTCCTCCATATACATCGTTAAAGGTTGTTGCAGAGGAGATAAAAGATATAAATTACATGTATTTAGGAGGACAAAATTTTTATCCAGCAAAAGAGGGTGCATATACTGGTGAGATATCCCCTCACATGTTATTGGATGCTGGGTGTTCATATGCACTTGTGGGTCATTCAGAAAGAAGGCATATCTTTTGTGAAAAAGATGAGCTTTTAAAAGAAAAGGTAAAATACGGCCTTGAGGTTGGGTTAAATATAATATTTTGTATTGGGGAAAAAATAGAACAGAGAAGGGCAGGACAGGTGGATCAGGTGTTAAAATCCCAGCTAAGTGTATTAAAAGATGTAAATAATATGTCAGGTATAGAAGATCGCCTTGTAATTGCCTATGAGCCTGTGTGGGCCATTGGTACTGGTGAGGTTGCAGGAGAAAAGGAAATCTTTGAGGCACACAAAATTGTCAGGAATGAACTAAAAAATATATATGGAGAAGTTGGTAATTCCATTAGGATTTTGTACGGTGGTAGTGTGAAGCCAGATAATGCATCTGATATAATTGGTATTGACAATGTAGATGGAGTCCTGGTAGGAGGAGCAAGTTTAAGGGCTGATAGTTTTAGCAAAATAGTTACTGCTTAAAAGTCTATAGGGAGGATAAATTTGGAAACTCTACTACTTACAATTCATTTTATTGCATGTATTTTTTTGATTATTTTGATTTTACTTCAAAGCGGCCATGAGGGAATGGGGGTAATATTTGGAGGCCCCAGTTCTTCGTCCTTTTTTGGGAGCACAGGTGCCGGTGGATTTTTGGTGAAAATGACTGTGATCTTTGCAATAGTGTTTTTTTGTACATCTATGGGGTTTACAATTTATGACTCGTCTAAAAAGGTAAAGACTCAGCATTCTGTGGTCTTAGAAAAGCCAGTGAAGGTAAATAAGGCTCCTGGAGTTCCTGCAAAAAATAAAGATAATACAAAAAAATAAAAAGAAAATTCTAGACAACTGAAAAAAAATTTTATAAATAACATTCTGTTTTTCGATGCCGAGGTGGTGGAACTGGTAGACACGCTATCTTGAGGGGGTAGTGGGCATCCGCCCGTGAGGGTTCGAATCCCTCCCTCGGCATAAAGGGCTGGCACTAAAGGTGTCAGTCCTTTTTTTATTGAAAAAATACCAAGATAATAATCGCAAGTGCCACATAACTCACTATAAATGTCAAATAACTCATTTTTATCCTTAAGGACAAAATCCCACCTATAAAAGATATGGCCCAAATAGCTGGCCAGTTTACTTCTGTGCTGTTAGATAAAGGTATATACCTGTATATTATGGTTAGGGCCTTCATTACAATAATGCAAGAAATAAAAAAAACAGTTATATTTATTAATAGAAGTTGCATAAGAGACTTAATAAGCCTGGGGCCGAGATGGTAGGAAGGGAGTGTAGTAATTTTTTCAGTTATTTTATCGTAGCCTTTGTTTTGTGTTACCCTGTGAAACCTCTCTAACCATTTCCCAATATGTGCAAAGGGGATGGTGGTTAGGAGTAAAAGATAAAATAAATTTGGGTTAGTTATGGGAATGTTACTACTAATGGCAAGTGTCATAAACAGCGGGAACTGCCTTTGGGGAGGGATATATGTCCCTGCAGGAAAAGAGTCCAGCCATAGAAGTTCAAAAAACATTCCTGTGCCTAAGCAAATTTCTATATCCTGGACAAAAAAGGCAAATATGAGCGATATTGTTATAGGTCTGTCAACTAGGCCTATGGGCACAAGAAATCTGGTTAATGAAAAAAGGCCAAAAAAAAACTATACAAAAATAGATTTATAAAATTTATTTCCATAACTCATCCACCGATATTGAAATTGGATTGTTTGGCACACATCTAAAATCCAGTGATATGCCTTTTTTATTTAAGTATTTCAAACAGGTAATGTCCTCCTGACTTAAAAAAATGTGGTCACACACCTGTTTTTTACCAGGTGCATAGTGGAGATTTCCCAGATTCAGGATATTGAATTTAAGTCCAATATCAAATGCCTTTTTTGCATCTTGACAACTGGCAAAAAGGATAAATATTTGCCTATTTTTTCTTTCAAGGATTTTTTTTATTGTTTTTAAAATATCCTGTACACCACAAAAGAACACTTTTAAACTGGCTGGAATGGCAAGTTTTATAATTTCTTGTCTAATAGCATCGTTGTTTAATTCGTCATTTGCTACAACCACATACTTTGATTTAAAATAGGGTATCCAGCTCTCAATTATCTGTCCATGTACAAGTCTATTATCTATTCTGACCCAGATGTTACTACCTTCCATTTGTAGAGACCTTCCTTTGAAGGACTTCTCCTGCTACCCTTATACCTTGTTTACCAGCAAGTTTGGCCTCGGATGCAAGTTCTTTTAATAGAAGATTTCTTGAGGAAAATATTTTAAGGACCATAGGTAAATTTACCCCGGTAATTACTTCAAGGTTGTTTGTTTTTAAAAGGGAAAAGCTTAAATTACTTGGGGTGCCACCAAACATGTCTGTTAAAATTATGACCCCATCTCCTACATCCAATTCCTTTACGCTAATCTGGATATCTCCAAGAATTTCTTCCATTGGTTTAGCTGTATCAATGGTAAGGGCCTTAGTTAGCTCTTGTTTGCCCATTATTAATTCTGCTACTTCAAGTAGTTTTTCTCCCAAATCAAGATGAGTAACTATGAGTACTCCTACCATCTTATACCTCGGCATATTGAATTAGAAAATTGGTTTATCCCAGGGCAAGATGCCTGTGTTCCAACTGGACATTGTAATTTTTTCTCCTTAATCTTTGAGACATTATCTCTGAAATAGCAACTGACCTGTGAAATCCGCCTGTGCACCCAAAGGCAATTGTGAGACGGTATCGTCCTTCATCAGAATATAGGGGTAGCACAAATTCTAAAAAATCTTCCAGTTTGTTCAAAAAGGTCTTTGATTGTTTAAACTTTAAAATATATTTTTGGATTTTTTCTTCCATGCCAGAAAGTGGCCTTAAGTCATTTTCAAAATATGGATTTGGCAGGAATCTGAGATCAAAAACAATGTCAGCCTCTTTTGGTATTCCATATTTGTATCCAAAGGAAATTATATTTATTCTGAAACCAGCCTTACTCTCTATTATAAAATCAAAACTGGACTGTATCTTTCGACGTAAGTCATGGATTGAAAAATTTGATGTGTCAATAACTAATTTGGCTTCCTCTTTAAGGGTGTTAAGTAGTTTTTTTTCTTCTTCTATTGCCTGTGTAAGGCCAATTCTTTTTGATTCCAAGGGATGGGGTCTTCTTGTTGTTGCATACCTTTTTATTAAGATCTCCTTATCTGCCTCTAAAAAGATTATTTGCGGTTCAATGTTATAAGACATAAGCCTTTTTTTTATCTTGTTCCATTCAGAAAGATATTCTTTTTGTCTGACATCTACTCCAAGCGCAAGACCTCTATATTCCGTTGGATTTTCTCCACTAAATAGTTCTGTTAATCTGATAGTCATAGGTAGAGGCAGGCCATCTACTGTAAAGAAACCCATATCCTCAAACACCTTTAGGGCGGTACTCTTCCCAGCTCCAGAAAGACCACTTATAATGATCAAAGGGAGTTTAATTTCATTCATCTTTTAACCTGCTTGTAAAAGTTTCCAGATTCCTTCAACTCCTTCCGCCTCCATAAAGGCTCGTCTAAAACCTGGCTCTTTAAGAATCCGTGATATGTGTGCCAGGATTCTCAAGTGAAGTCCAGCTACATTTTCCGGGGCAAGCACCAAAAAGAATATGTGGCACGGTTTTTTGTCCAATGCATCAAAGTCCACTCCAAGAAAGCTCCTTCCAATAACCACAATGATTTTGTTCAGTTCCCGCAATTTACCGTGGGGGATGGCAACACCATCCCCAATACCTGTAGATCCTAGCTGTTCTCTTTCAAGGAGCACCTTATATGCATTTTTTATATTAAGCTTAGGGAATTTACCCTCGAGTGGTTTAACTAATTCTTTTAATACTTCTTGTTTAGTAGTAGCTTTCAATTCTGGGAGGATAAGATCTTTACTTAAATATTCCGTTAATTCCATTTTAGCTCCCTTTGAGTCTAAATCTGTGGATCTATTAGTCCAAAATCGCCATTTTTCTTTTTGTACAACACATTTACCCTCTTGGTATCACTATTTATAAAGACCACAAAGTTGTTGTCCCTTCTCTGTAACTCTATAGCTGCATCTTCTATTGAAATTGGTTTTGGAATATAATTATCTGACATTACAATATTAGGATGACCTTCTGATACAGATTCTCCAATAGATTCTTGTTTAAAAGTTTGTGATTTATTTAATTTACCTTTTCTTCTATCTTTTTCTTTATCTTTCATTTTTCTAAGTTGGGCGTCCATTTTATCTAGCACTTTATCAATTGATGCATACATATCTTGTGATTCTTCCTGAGCAGATATATGAATGTCATCTGCATTAAATACAACGTCTATTTTTTGTCTATATTTATCAACTTCCATATTTACTTGAAGGTAAGCACTATCAATTCTTTTTATATATTTCTCAAGTTTGCTAAAACGGTTTTCAGCGTATTTTTTTAAATGTTCTGAAGGTTCAAAATTTTTAAAATTAAATTTTATTTCCATATTTCCTCCTTGTATAATTTTAAAAAAATGTTTTTCTCTTGCTTGATGCTGGGATTCCCATTGATTCCCTATATTTTGCTACAGTACGTCTGGCAATATTAATTTCGAACTTTTCTTTCAAAATCTCTGCAATTTTTTGGTCGCTTAGTGGTTTTTTTGGATCTTCTTCTGAAATTAATTTTTTTATATAATACTTTACACTTTGTGCGGATACTTCATTACCGTTACCTGCGTTAATTCCGCTATTGAAAAAGAATTTTAGTTCAAATATACCATGGGGCGTGGAAATGTATTTATTAGTAGTTAATCTACTTACTGTAGACTCATGGACTCCAATATCTTCTGCAATATCTCTAAGAACAAGAGGTTTAAGGTGTGTGATTCCATGTTCAAAAAAGTCTCTTTGAAATTTTATAATGCTTTCAATAACTTTGTATAAGGTTCTTTGTCTTTGATGTATACTTTTTATAAGCCAAAGTGCATCTTTAAATTTTGATTCAAGGTATTCTTTATCTTTACTGTTATTTTTTTTGAGTAATTCCAAATAATATTCATTTATTTTTATATTTGAAAAACCTTCATCATTTAGTATAATTACAAAATCGTCTTCATATTTAAACACATATGCATCTGGGCTTATATAAACGGTTTCACCTTCACTAAAATTATTTCCTGGCTTTGGGTCTAAACTCTTGATAATTTCTACATATTCCAACACCTTGTCTATGGTAATATTTAATTTTTCAGCAATTTTATTATATTTTTTTTTCTCAAGGTATGGTAGGTAGTGTTCTATTATTTTTTTTATGGTGTCATCTAATAATCCCAGGAATTTAAGTTGTTCTATGAGACATTCTTTTAAACTTCTACTTCCAACACCTACTGGATCAAATTGTTGGATCTTTTTTAAGATCTTTTCTACTTGCTCTGGACTTTTTTTCACTATATTGGATATTTCCTCTACACTGCTGTCCAAATAACCTGAGGAATTGATATGTTTAATAATTATTTCTCCAATTTTGATTTCTTCTGGATCCATGTTAGATAGGTGAAGTTGCCATAATAAATGGCTTTCCAAAGTTGGTTTTGATGCACAAAAGGCCTCTAAGTTTGATTTTTCATCTGGAAATTCAATCTCCCTTGCGATTTTTGATGAACTGGAAAAATATCCAAGATAATTTTCCCATTCAGCATTTTTGAGCAGATGTTTTTCATCAATTTTTATTAGAGTAGGAGTATCGTTTGTTGGACCTTTTTGTTCTGTATTTATTTCTTGGGGTTCTGGTGTAGTTTCTTCTAGTAAAGGATTTTCTTGCAATGCCTGTTGGACTCTTTGCACCAGCTCAAGTCTTGAGAGCTGCAACATTTTTATGGCCTGTTGCAATTGGGGCGTCATTACAAGTTGTTGACTCAGTTTAAGATTTTGTCTCAGTTCCAGACTCATTATTTGTTTGCTCCCTCCTATTGATTTTCCTCAAAAGATTTTATTTAAACAGGCTTTGCAAAATTGCTCATCAAATATTATGCCACATCTCTCGATTCAAAGCAAATCAAAATTAATTGGGTTTTTGGGTTTATCGAGTTTTTGGGTTTGTTGGGTTTAACCCGTTATTCAGTGAACAGTGAACGGAAAGAGGGGTGTAGGGGCGGATTGCATGTCCGCCCACGTAGGGGCAAATTCTATATTTGTCCAATTGTAGGGGCAATTCATGAATTGCCCACTTGATTCGTGATTCGTGAATGGGTGGATGAGGTACCAATATACCCCTACACCACTAACCAATAACCACTATACCAATAACCACTACACCACTACACCAATGACCGTGAACAGTGATTCGTGATTCGGGAACAGAACAGAAAGAGAACTAAACCACTATACCACTACATCACTACACCAATAACCAATAACCACTACACCACTATACCAATACACCAATATACCACTACACCACTCAGCCCTTAAAGTTCAAAGTGATCCCCAAGGTATATCCTCCTGGCAATTTCATTGTTAGCCACATCTTCTGGAGTTCCACTCAAGATGATTTTCCCTTCATACACCAGATAAACGAGATCGCAAATTTTCATTGTATCTCTGACATTATGGTCAGAGATAAGTATCCCAATACCTTTTTGTTTTAACTTTGCAATAATATTCTGGATATCCAAAATAGCCAATGGGTCAATACCAGCAAAGGGCTCATCAAGTAAAATAAATTTGGGTTGTCTTATTAGTGATCTGGCAATCTCAAGACGCCTCCTCTCTCCTCCTGACAAATAACACGCCTTTTGTTTTTTTAAGTGGTGGATGCCCAATTCTTTTAATAAAAAATCTTTTCTCTCTTCCTGTTCTTTTGAGGACAGTCCTGTAAACTCGAGAATAATTTTAAGATTTTCTTCCACAGTAAGTTTTTTAAAAACAGAGCTCTCCTGGGGCAAATAGCTTATTCCTTTTCTTGCACGTTTATATAATGGCCAGGTAGTGATATCTTCATTATCTAAAAAGACCTTTCCTTTAGTAGGAGAAATTATGCCTACTAATATGTAAAAAGTAGTGGTTTTGCCGGCACCATTTGGACCTAAAAGTCCTACCACCTGTCCATTTGACACAGAAATACTTATATCTCTGACTACTGTCTTTTTCCCGTAACTTTTGGACAGTTTCTTTCCCTGTAGATGTGAGTCCATAATTCTTAATCTTTATTTGTCAGTGTTTCATTGCTCTTATTTTGAGAATTCTCTTGCTTTTCAGGATAAAATATGATTTTTACTTTAGTAGCATTATTTGAAAAAATTTCGCTGGTATTTTTATTTAAATCAATAACTAATTTATCGCCCTCAATTTTATTTTTATTTTGAATGAGCTTTACATTTCCATTCAATGTAATTTTTTGACTTTTTATATCATATTCTGCAGTAGAGCAATACCCATCTTTATCTTTAAATATTATATGAACATTTCCACTAGCAATCATTTTTTTTATTATGTCTTTTTTATTTTTTTTGGAATTAATATTTTTTACTTTTTTATTTAAAAAAATTATCAACTTATCTGATTTAATCGTTAAATCTTTATTTTTGGCAATAACTTTATTTTCAAACAACACCTTATTTTCCTTTTCAAAATAAATAGCCTTCTCTGCATCTATAGTAATTGGAGATTTTACATTTTTACAAAATCCAACTTTATTTAAAAAGAATATATAGAAAAAGATCAATAAAAATATAAATTTTTTCATATGATTGTAACCTTAACATTTCTTTTTATAGTTAAAATATGTTTGTTTAAATCTATTATTCCTTCCAGACCTCTAACAATTAATTGCTTATTGCTTATTTTAATCCCATTTTTAAATGTAATTTTGTTGAGTCTTAAATTGAAATTCATAAAGCTGGCATTCAGAATGATATCTTTATACTTACCTTTTATTTTGTGTTCAAATTCTATCTTCTTGAGTTCCCGGTAATAAAAACCCCTTTGAGCACTCAAGTTAACGGTGGAATTATCATTTAAGGTTATCAATAAATTTGGGGATATAAAGCGAATCTCAGATAATTTGTCTTTTGAAAGGACCTTATCTGCCTTTAGGATCCAAACTCCCTTTTTTGTAACTCCTTTTATTGTGGCCTTTTGTAATATGGATTCAAATGGTAGATTTTTTATTAAAAAACGCTGCCTGGGGTGGGTTTGTTTTGATTTTTGAAAACAAATTAATGCACCGCCAATCACAAATGCAAGTATCAACATAAATGCTAGAACTTTTGGTTTAACCATCTTTCCCATAACTGTTCTAATTTCCCTTGCGTGCTCAAAATAAAATTTATTGCTTCTCTGAGGGCGCCTTCTCCTCCTTTTTTTTGTGAAATCCATTTTGCAATCTTTTTTATCTCTGGTTGACTATTTTTTACAGCCATAGGTAGTCCCACTAATTTCATGGCAGGGCCGTCCACCCAATCATCCCCAAGATAGGCCATTTCTTCAAGTTTAATATTTTTTTCTTTAGAAATTTTTCTTATCAGATGATCTTTCTTTAGAAAACCTTCATAATATTCAGTGATTCCGAGTTGTTTTATTCTAGCCTTTACTGCTTCTGATTTTAATCCTGTTATTATAACTATATCCAATCCAGCCATTTGTGCCAGTTTTATACCAAGGCCATCCTGCACATTAAATTTCTTGAACACTTTCCCTTCATCGTTGTAAAACAAACCTCCGTCAGTGAGCACTCCATCTACGTCACTTATAAGTATCTTTATTTTTTTTACCAATTCCTTCATGAAATTGCCTGTCTTATTTTTATTAATTTTTTTATTAAATCTTCCAGTCTGTCAAGCTCCCAGCTGTTTGGACCATCGCACAGGGCATTGTCTGGGTCAGGATGTACTTCCATAAAAATTCCGTTACACCCAGCTGCCACTGCACAGCTAGCAAGGTGGGGGACATACTCCCTTTTGCCTCCCGAGGACTTTCCCTTTCCACCAGGAAGTTGCACTGAATGGGTGGCATCGAAGATTACAGGACAACCTGTCTTTTGCATAATTGGAATAGATCTAAAATCCACAACAAGGTTGTTGTAGCCAAAAGAACTACCTCTTTCTGTTAACCAGATCTTGTTATTTCCTGTTGATTTTACTTTTTCAACAGCATTTAACATGTCCCAGGGAGCTAAAAATTGTCCTTTTTTTATATTTACTATTTTATTTGTCTTACCTGCAGCAATTAACAAATCTGTCTGCCTGCATAAAAAAGCAGGAATCTGAATTACATCAACCACTTCAGCTACCAAGCTTGCCTGGGATGGTTCATGGATATCGGTTGTTATGGGTAGCTTATATGTTTCTTTTACCTTGTTTAATATCTCAAGACCCTTATTAAGACCTGGCCCTCTAAAACTCTTTATAGATGTCCTGTTTGCCTTATCAAAAGAACTCTTAAATATTACAGAAATATTGTATTTGTCAGAAAGTCCTTTGACCTCTTTAGCCACTTTTAGAACCACATCTTTGTTTTCAATAACACATGGTCCTAATATAAAAAACAAAGATTCAAAGCTATTTTTGTATATTTTTTCTAGATCATTCATTTTTCCCCTGCTTTACTTTATTTTAGTTTGTTGGGTGTTATAAAGGTTCAAAGTTTTATGTTCAAGGTTCTAAGTTCTATGTTCTAAGTTCTCTGTTTTAGGTTCCTTGAATATTAAACTTTAAACATTGAACGTTGAACAATTTAATCCCCTAACCCATCCACCCATTAACCCTCCCACCCATACTCTCTTTTATTTTAATCACCAATCACTAATCACGAATCACGAATTACGAATCACTAACCACATCGTAATTTTTCTTTTGCTGCTTTTATAAAGTTGACAAATAAGGGGTGTGGATCCATTGGTTTGGACTTAAATTCTGGATGAAACTGACATCCCACAAACCAAGGATGATCTTTAATTTCTATTATTTCTACTAGTTCTTCATCTGGAGATAGTCCACTTAAGACCATTCCCTTTTTTTGAAAATCCTCTGCATATTTTTTGTTAAATTCATATCTGTGTCTATGTCTTTCGCTTATTAACTCTCTTTTATATGCTTCAAAACTCTTTGTACCTTTTTTGAGTTTGCATGGATATGCCCCGAGTCTCATTGTACCACCTTTTTCAGATGATACATCCCTTTTCTGCACGCATTTTTTTCTAAAGTCATACCATTCAGTCATAAGGTATATAACGGCATCTGGGGTGTTGGGGTCAAATTCAGAGGAATTTGCCTTGGGCAGATTCAATACATTTCGGGCAAATTCAATTACTGCACATTGCATTCCAAGACATATTCCAAAAAAAGGAATTTTATTTTCCCTAGCATATTTGCATGCAATGATCTTTCCTTCCACCCCGCGGGAACCAAATCCTCCAGGCACTAAGATTCCATGCACGTGCCCAAGTTTTTCATGCACATTTTCTTGTGTCAACTCTTCAGAGTTTACATAGACCAGCTCTGGTTTTACATTATTTGCTATTCCACCATGAACTAGGGCCTCATGTAAACTTTTATAGGATTCCTTTAAGTCTACATATTTTCCAACAATAGCAATTTTAGGTCCTGGGTTTAATGATTTTAGTTTCTTTACAAGATTTATCCATGGTGTAAGGTCTGGATTTTTTGCAGGAAGTTTTAACATTATTGCTATTTTTTGGTCTATACCTTCATTGTAAAATGTAAGGGGGACTTCGTATATATTCTCAACATCTACAGCAGAGAAAACAGCGTCTGGGTCAACATTACAAAAAAGGGCAATTTTTCTTTTTATCCCTTCATTGAGTTCCATCTCACTTCTGCATAAAATAATATCCGGTTGAATACCTATGCTTCTGAGTTCTTTTACACTGTGTTGGGTGGGTTTTGTTTTTAGCTCTCCAGCAGTTTTAATGTACGGAACCAATGTTAAGTGGATATATAAAACGTTTTCTTTTCCAAGGTCATAGCGCATTTGTCTGATAGCCTCTAAAAAAGGTTGCCCCTCAATATCCCCAACAGTGCCGCCAATTTCAATTATGGCAACATCTTCGCCATTTTTTACTACGTTTAAAATAGATTGTTTTATTTGATCTGTTATATGGGGAATAACCTGGACAGTGCCTCCTAGATAATCACCCCTGCGCTCTTTTTTTATAACCTCATAATAAACGCTTCCAGAAGTGCAGTTATTGTGTTTACCCATGGGAATTCCTAGATATCTTTCATAATGCCCAAGGTCCAGATCAGTTTCAGCTCCATCGTCAGTTACATACACCTCTCCGTGCTGAAAAGGGTTCATTGTCCCTGGATCTACATTTATGTATGGATCCAATTTTTGAATGGTGACCTTTAATCCCCTTGTCTTGAGCAATGCCCCTATTGAGGCTGCTGCCAGTCCCTTGCCTAAAGATGACAGAACGCCTCCAGTAATAAAAATAAACTTTGTTTTATTATTGGTCATACTTAAAACTTCCCTTTGTTTTTATTTAGAAAAAGGTAATATTAAACCTACTGGTGTATTGGTTATTAGTTATTGGTGTAGTGGTATATTGGTACCTCGTCCACCCATTTACCCATCCACCCATTCACGAATTACGAATCACAAAGAACAGTGAACAGATTTTAGGAAACTGATTATTTTTTATTTTGGTGTATTGGTTATTGGTGTATTGGTTATTGGTGCATCACCACCCATCCACCCGTCAACCCATCCACGAATCACAAATCACGAATTACGAATCACAAATTCACAACAAGACATTATACACCCTATAAGAGTAAAAGTCTATTTTTTGGTTTGTAGAAAAATACTTGACATAAGATGGCAACAAATATAAAATATAACTTCCATTTGAGACAAGGAGAGGTGGCCGAGCTGGCTGAAGGCGCTCGCCTGCTAAGCGAGTATAGAGGCTAAAACCTCTATCGAGGGTTCAAATCCCTCCCTCTCCGTGTTTACATAAGACGGACAAAGATGTCCGTCTTT
>NZ_JBMYBT010000121.1:0-13836 GCF_053993635.1 Desulfothermus sp.
TAGGAGGATGCAATGGCTGTTAAGACTTTTGAAGATTATTTTAATAGACTCAAGAAAATGAAGTCCAATGTGTATATTAATGGTGAGAAAGTGAGTAGAACAGATGAGAGGCTACGTCCTGGGATAAATGTGATAAAGGAGACTTATGACTGCGCAAATAATCCTGAGTTTGAGGATATCTGTGTAACCACATCTCATCTTACTGGTGAGAAAATAAGCAGGTTTTGTCATATTCATCAAAGTGTAGATGACCTTTTGAAAAAGCAATTAATGACCAGGCTTTTGTGTCATAGAGTGGGTGGGTGCATTCAAAGGTGTATGGGTATTGATGCAATGAATGCCCTCTCTGTTGTAACTTATGAGATGGATCAGATGCTTGGAACAGACCATTATGAGCGCTTTAAAAATTATTTAAAGTATTTCCAGGAAAATGATTTGTGTGCCAATTGTGCCCAGACAGATGCAAAAGGAGACAGGCTAAGAAGACCTCATGAACAGAAAGATAAAGATATGTATTTACGCATAGTAGAAACTAGAAAAGATGGTATTGTTGTTAGAGGGGCAAAACTCCACAATACCATTGCTCCTTATGCAGATGAGATAATTGTTATTCCCACCAGATTTATGACTGATAAAGACAATGAGTATGCAGTGGCATTTGCCATTCCAGCAGATACTGAAGGGGTGAAGATTGTGGCAAGATATGCATATCAACATAAAAGAAAGCATTTAAAGGCACCTATTGCAGAATTTGGTGATGCTGAATCTTTTACTCTATTTGACGATGTATTTGTACCAAATGAAAGAGTATTTTTAAATGGCAAGGCTGATCCAAGACAGACGCCATTTGCAGGCTTTTTGGCCTTACTTTTTGCTCATTTTCATAGACATTCTTATACTGGTTGTAAACCAGCAATCAGTGAGGTCTTGGCCAGTGCAACTGCCCTTGTAGCGGAGTACAATGGTATTGAAAAAGAGTCCCATGTAAAAGAAAAGTTATCTCACCTAATAGGGACTGCAGAGCTTGTTTATGCTGCAGGGCAGGCAAGCGCATATAGAGGTGAGAAGTCTGAATCTGGCACATATATACCAGATGAGATTTTAACCAATGTGGGTCGGAGACTGGCTGGGGAAGAAATATACAATGAATATAAGATCCTTGCGGATATTGCAGGGGGACTTGCGGCAACCCTGCCCATGGAAGGAGATTTTTATGCTCAGGAGACAAAGGAGCTACTTAATAAATATATGGTGAGAAACCCAAATGTTTCTGCAGAAGATCAGCATAGATGTTTTAGGTTTATTGAGAATATTTTGGTCTCAGAATTTGCAGGACTCATGCAGGTGGCGGGTCTGCATGGTGGAGGATCTCCTCAAATGGAGACTATTACTATGATGTCCAGATATGACGTAAATTCTTTAAAGAATATTGCAAAATATTTAGCCGGGATAGAAGATAAGCTACCTAGGTATGAAAGACCTACTGTGACTCCGAAAAAAATGTTGGAAAAATTTCGAATGTTGTTTAAAGGTAAATAAAAAGGATTTGGACCAGTTTGAAATAAAGTAGTTAATTCTTTAAATTTTGGAGGTGGCTATGTCTAGCCCTTGTGTATCTGTTGTTAGATATAAAGATCCTTATGCTTCATTAAAAGAGGCCATTGATTTAATAAATGGCCTCGAAGATTTCCATCCACAGGACAGGATTTTAATAAAACCCAATCTGGTTGCCTGGGACTTTGATTTACCTTTTCCTCCTTATGGAGTAGTAACCTCTGGGGTATTAATGGAAGCCCTTGTTAAAATTTTGCATGATGCTGGGTTTCACCATATAATAATTGGTGAGGCCCCTTTAAATGTACATAAAAAAGATATGGGAGTGGCTATATATAAGCAAATGGGCTTTGATAAATTAAAACAAAGATATGGGGTGGAACTTGTTGATTTTAATCTAGACGAGTTTGAAGATGTGGATTTTGGTGACTTCTCTTTGTCTGTAGCAAAAAAGGCTGTTCATGCTGACAAGATAATAAATTTTCCTGTATTAAAGACCCATAACCAAGCAACTGTCTCTCTTGGGCTTAAGAATTTAAAAGGTTGTCTTAATAGAAAGTCAAAGATGTTTTGTCACCATAAAGATAGAGACTTAAATTATATGTTTCCACATATTATAGAAAAGTTGCCTGTAGCTTTGACAATAATTGATGCTATATTTGCGCTGGAAAAAGGGCCTGCACAAACAGGTAAGGCGTATAGAAAGGACCTTATAGTTGCTTCAAAAGATCCATTTGCATGTGATGTAGTTGGAGCAAAAATCCTTGGTTATGACGTAGATGAAGTAGAGCATTTAAAGTATTTTGCCAAGGTCCACAAAATTGACTATAATATAGAAGATGTGGAGATAAAAGGAGAAGACCTTAAAACACATATAGAACGAATTGAAAGTGACTGGGAATGGACAGAAGACAACACAATGCCCATGGGGTTTAAAAAAAGGGGAATATCGGGAATTGCAATTAGAAAGTATGACAATACCCTGTGCACAGGTTGTTCTATGATGTATAATCCAATGTTAATACTTGTTATGTCTGCATTTAAAGGCGAACCCTTTAAAAATGTAGAACTTGTATCAGGTAAAAAACAGATTGCATCTAAAGGATATGATTATACAGTTTTATTTGGGAATTGTGCGTGTAAATTAAATAAAGATAATCCAAATATTAAAACCCCTATTCCAATAAAAGGGTGTCCTCCAAAATTTGATAAAATAATAGAAGGGTTAAAATTAGCTGGACTTGAGTGTAACTATAAGGATTACGAGGCATATAGACATTATATTTTTTCCAGGTATAAAAAAGAAGATGGTTTTGATATGGATCTCTATTGTATAAAATAAGGATGGATAATATGAAAAAGGTAAATACTGTTTGTGGGACCATTGATGTTAATGAATTAGGTATAACATTAATTCATGAACATATTGTTTTTGGTTATCCAGGATGGTATGGAGATACACTGGCTCTATATAATAAGGGTTAGAGGGTTAATGGTTAAACCCAATAAACCCAACAAACCCACAAACCCAAGAGGAAGGAGCGCCTTCATACTTTAAAAGCAGGGCAGGTATTGGAATTGATGTGGAACAGGAGATATCTGAATTGTTTATATAGGAGGAGGAGCAGCAGACTTGTTAATTTCTCAAGAGACCAATTTGTGATTCGTGATTCGAACCACTAATCACAAATCACGAATTACTAATTCTTGAAGAACATGGTGTTTCTAAGGAACAGATAAATACAATAATTAAAGAAAATCCCAAAAGGCTATTTTCAGGATAAGATGTGTAAGTGGGGAGGCTCCTTGGTTTGATATTTAATGGAAATATGTCCCACATTTTGTGCTAAAGATAAGCCTCTCCCAGCATTAATTTTTTCAGGTGGTATGATATGTCCAAAAGCTCAGATTAAAGTAATATCTCTATTTAAAGGTGTCTTTACAAAAACAGAATAGCTTAAATTTTATTATGTTAATAAGTTTGCTTTCAAAAAGAGGAGGAAATGATATCTATGATAATTTATTTCCTCCCCATTTATCTAGATAATAGTACCAATCCAGTTATTCATGATCACTTTTTCTTATTCTATTGTTCCACCACTGGATTTTATTTTTAAATAATATTCCTTCAAAAATAAACATTTTTTAAATTAAATTTACTAATATAGCCTTACCTTATAGAAAAAGTCGCTTACGCATAACTTTTAAAGATGTCAAACAAAATCCCTGTTGATTTTATTGTTTGAATTATGTAACATTATAAAAAAGTCGGGTAAAATCATTTGGTTATAGATTTGACTTAATCAATCAGGAACAAATAGAAGGATTTGGTATGGAAAATAAAAGGATTATAAACCATCCCCTAAATACAATATTAAATCCAGATTCAATTGCCTTTGTTGGTGCGTCTTCTGATATTTCAAAACCTGGAGCCCTGCATTTACTTTCATTAATAGGAACCTTTAAAGGTAAGATATATCCAATACATCCAAGGGAAAGACAAATATTGGGCCTGAGGGCGTATAGCTCTATAAAGGATTTACCAGAAATAGTTGACCTACTGGTTGTTATGGTGCCAAATGCATCTGTTCCTAAATTACTTATGGAGGCAGGAGAAAAAGGCATAAAACACGCAATTATAATTACTGCTGGCTATTCTGAGATGGGTGATAAGGGCCAAGAACTTCAAAAGGAGATTAATGAGATAGCTCATAAATATAACATAAGATTTTTAGGGCCCAATTGCATTGGTGCAGTTAACCCTGAAAATGGTTTAAATACTACGTTTTTTGCAATAAAAAATAGTCCTGGACACCTTGGAATAATATCACAGAGTGGCAGTTTTATTACCCAGACCCTTCACTATTTTTCAAAAATAGGTCTTGGGATTAGTAAGGCAATAAGCGTTGGAAATCAGGCAAATATAGATTTGGTTGATTGTTTAGAATATCTTGGAGAAGATCCAAACACCCATGCAATTGCCCTGTATATTGAAGGTATAAAAAGGGTTAGGGAATTTTTGGAGATAGCAAAAAGGATTGTTTCCAAAAAGCCTGTTATGGCTGTTTATGCTGGGGGCACTCAAGCAGGTGCCAGGGCCTCCATTTCCCACACAGCAGCCCTGTCAGGTAAAGACGAATTATATGATGGACTTTTTAAACAAGCGGGCATTATTAGGGCAGATTCCATAATTGAACTCTTTGATATGGGGCTTGTTCTATCAACTCAACCATGTCTTGAAAACAACAGGATATGTATAATAACAAATTCAGGAGGACCAGGAGCCTGTCTAGCTGACCAATGCGAAAGACAGGGTCTTGTTGTTCCGCAATTATCTGAAGATACACAAAAAATCATATCAAAAATAACTCCATCTATTTCTTCCCTGAAAAATCCAATAGATATTACAATGAGCTTTAATTATGAAACCCTGATATATAAACTGCCAAAGATTATATTTGAAAGAGAAAATATAGGCGGTATTATTATTTATGGTTTATTTGGGCCTATGCATATGAGGGACAAAATAAACAGTGTGAAACAGAAAGTAAAAGAAATACCTGGGGAAATGATGGAGTTTATGGATCAACTTTGTATACAAGCGTGTGACAGGCTCATTCACCTAAAAAAAAGAGTAAATAAACCAATTATATTATCTTCTTTAACAGGTCCAGAAGATCCTGCAATAAAATATCTGCAGGACAATAATGTTCCAGTTATATTGGGGATGAAAAGGGCTGTGTTATGTTTAAAGGCCTTGTGGGTTTACAATAATATCAAAAAAATATTATTTAGAATTTAAGGGTAAGTATAT
Organism: Desulfothermus sp.; assembly: GCF_053993635.1. Classification (NCBI taxonomy): domain Bacteria; kingdom Pseudomonadati; phylum Thermodesulfobacteriota; class Desulfovibrionia; order Desulfovibrionales; family Desulfothermaceae; genus Desulfothermus; species Desulfothermus sp. The sequence continues at coordinate 5,369 of NZ_JBMYBT010000121.1, forward strand.
GAAAGAACAAAAAATATTATCTGAATATGATAGCAAAAATATGTTAAGAGATGCAGGTGTTTTAGTGTGTAAGGAAATTTTGGCTGAAGATTTTACACAGGTGAGAAAAGCAATAGCAGAAATTGGATATCCAGTGGTGCTAAAACCATCTTTACCTGGTCTTGCACATAAGTCAGAACATAAAGTGGTTTTTTTAGATGTAAAGTCAGATCAAGAAGCAGAAAATGTCTATAATAGTATAAAAAATAAGTTTCCACAAGCAAAGATCTTAGTGCAGGAGATGGTGAACAACCAGCGAGAAGTGGTTGTGGGTTTTATAAGGGATAGGATAATGGGTCCATGTGTGATGTTTGGGCTAGGGGGAATTTTTACAGAGATCCTTAGAGATATTACTTTTAGGCTAGCTCCAGTAAGTTTCAAAGAAGCTATGATGATGCTTCTGGATATTAAGGGAAAGAAGATCCTTGAAAGTGTGAGATCTCTTGTAGAAGTTGATAAAGAGGCCCTTGCCAATATTATTGTAAAGGTGTCAAATCTTGGTGTAAATAATAGCCTTATCAAAGAGATAGACATAAATCCCATATGTTTTGATGAACAGGGGATCCCTGTAGTTGTAGATTGCACTGTGATTTTGAATAAATAGATAAGGTATGATAATAAGACAGGTAAAATTTAATGATATAGACAATTTTGTTGAGTCCTATACAAAGGCTTATGAAGATTTTGATGATTATAAGTATCATACAAAAAAAGAGGTTAGAGATTATTTTATATGGCTCTATGAAAGAGATAAAGAGGGTTTTTTTGTTGCTGAAGAGGGAGATAAAATTGCTGGATTTGCTGCCTCAGATGCAAACTGGATTAATTTAAAAGGTGAAAAGATTTTAGAAATTCATGAGATTTTTGTTTTAAAGGAATTTAATAGAAAAGGAGTGGGAGATAGGCTATTGGAAAAGGTTTTTGAGTATGGAATTAGACAGGGAAGAAAGAGTGTTGAGCTTTGGGTTGGGAGGAGCAATTACAATGCCATTAGGTTTTACAAAAAATTTGGCTTTAAAAAAATTGGAGAAAAGGGAAAATGGTTGAAAATGAGAAGATCATTAATTTGTTAAGGGAATTAGTAGAAATTGAATCTCCCAGTAAAAAGGAAGATAAAATTACAGTTTTTGTTAAAGATTATTTGAAGAATTTGGGATATGATGTAGTTGATGGTGAAAACTATATTGCCACAAAATCTGACTCAAATCTAATAGTTGCCACACACCTAGATACAGTTTCTATAAAAAGAAAATATAGTTGTGATGGGGTCTATGCTTATGGGACTGGGGTGTGCGATGCCAAGGGAAGTGTTGCTGCTATGCTTTTGGCAGCTGAGGATAAGGTGGATTATACCCTTGCTTTTTTTTGCGATGAAGAAGAGGACGGCTCTGGGTCTAAGGAATTTATTGATTCCTGGGTGTCTGGGAAATATGCCATTATAATGGAACCTACTGAGTTAAAAATAGCATCCAGACACTGGGGGGATTTTGAACTCACTGTAAAAGTTCAAGGCGAACAAGCACACGGCTCTCTCCCTGAAAAAGGAGTTAATGCAATAGATAAGGCCTTGGAAGTATATAATAAACTTAAAGGATTAAATATAAGTATCAATCCCTTAAAAATTATTGGTGGTTCAGAGGAGTATGTAATTCCAGATAGTTGTGAGATAAAATTTGAGGTATTTTTGGAACCAGATGAAAAATTTTCTAATTATTCAGACAAGTTTAAATTTATAGAAGAGTTCGGTGAATATGAAATTGATCATGTATATGAGGGATGGATAAGTGGCGAAGTTGCTAACTATCTTGAACAGGCCATGGTTAAGACTAAATTACCAGTTAATTATACCAGTATAAAATCTTGGACCGATGCTTTGAATTTAAAGGAAAGATTTGATGTAGTAGTTTGGGGACCTGGAGAGCTACCTCTTTGTCATACAGCGGAAGAAAGGGTAAAGATTGAGGACATTAAAAGGGCATCAGAAGTGCTGGTTTGTTTGAACCAATATACTTTTTAATTTTGATCCTTCAAGTATGTAATATAATCTTTATTTAAGATAGATTAGTAATCTTTTAACAAATTAGTCCTTAAATTAAGATTAAACATTTTTTACCAGTGGTTCCTCTTGTAATTTTTCCAAAGATTTGATGTTCTTCTATCAAATAAAGATTCTTTTAAAGTAGTTAACGTATTTTTTTATTATTGATTGGCTATTTGTTGGGAGATTTATTATTGTCTTTTTCACATTTTAATTTTATTAGTTTTTTTCAATAAAAATTTATTTAAAAAATAAATAAAACTAATTGACAATACATCCTTTTTAGTATTTAATACGTATATTCAATAAACGAAAATTTATTAATAACATTATATTTAAAATGGGAGGATAGAAATGGAAGAGTATATTAAACAAGCATTAGAAATCGTTAAAGCACAGGCAAGTGTGAGGAATATGACTGAAGAGGAAATTACCTCTATGGTTAAATCCCTTGCAGATCAACTTAAAGGACTCGTAGAAGGAGAACAGTCTGGGGTATCTCATGAAGAACAAAAACCAGCAGTAGATCCAAAAAAGGCTATTAGAGAAAAATCAATTATATGTCTTGAATGTGGAAAGGCTTTCAAAGTGCTTACAAAGAAACACTTAAAGACTCATGGTTTGACCCCTCAGGAATACAAGGAAAAATGGGGATACAAGAAAAAACAGTCTTTAATTGCAAAATCTCTTGCAAGAGAGAGAAGAAAAAAGATGCGGGAGATGAAATTGTGGACAAAAAGAAAGTTAGGGAGTTAAAGATACAACATAACCTATAAAGAGCATTTTAAATACAACATAGCTGAATAACTACGTGATTTTTTATTTGTTGCTATATTTATGAATTGTGATTAGTGATTCGTGATTTGTGATTAAATAAGAGTCTGTAACATTATCTGAGTGAATTCTAATGAAGAGAGGTCTGTTATCAGTTTCAGTGACCTGTTGTCCACTCACACTTAACACTAATTTCCCCTTATTTATCACCCTCAACACCCTGATGAGAGGGGCAGTTTTTGTTACATACTCTTGAATTTTACTAATCACAAATCACGAATCACCCATCCCCAATCACGAATCACCAATCACGAATCTCCCCTTATTTATCACCCTCAATATCGTGCGGAGAGAGGCAGTTTTTGTTACATACTCTTAAATTTTACCAATCACTAATTACCAATTACCACTTACCAATCACCAATCACTAATCACCAACCACTAATCACAAATCACCAATCACGAATCCTGAATCACGAATTTTAAGGCAGAGAGCATATCTGCTACTTACATGGGGCTTCTAGAAATTATGCAATTTTTTATAAAATATTTTTGTCTATTACTTGACAAAAATAGCTAATATTTAATATCCATTTGAAGCGGAACTGACCAGTCAGTCCAATCATGTAGGTATTATAATTATGGATACAAGGACAAAGATATTAAAAGCAGCCAGGCTTGAATTTGCCAAAAATGGCTTTCACGCTACTTTGGTCTCAGATATTGCTGAGAGAGCAGGTGTTGGGAAAGGAACAATTTACAGGTATTTCTCCAGTAAAGAGGATTTGTTTGGTTCAATAATTCAACAGAAAATGGACGATTTTGAGATTAATATAAAAGAAATTATATCTAGGGATGATAATGAGAGGGATATTTTATTTAAGATAGGCAAGCTGCACTTTGAGGAATATAGAAAATCTAAAGATGTAATAGCTATTTTAGTTATGGAGGGTTTAAATAAGATTGAGGGTATAAATAGAGAATTCAAAAATAAGATTATTGCAATACAGAGGTTAGTTTCTCATGTGATAAGTAGAGGAGTCAAGAAAGGTATTTTTAGAGAAGTTGATCCAGAAAAAACATCAGTAGTCTTTTTAAGTTTAATCTGGACAATATTAAAACATGGTATTTTCATGGAAGAAGAGGATTTACAGAAAAAATATTTTGATGTAATCTTTGATTTATTTTTTTATGGTCTCGTTAGATAGTTTTTGGATAAAGGGGATAGTGATATGAGAAAGATAAAATTTTTTTTAATTTTTTTTAGTTGTACTTTTATTTTGATGGGAATATCGCACTCTGAAGAAATACTTACATTGGAGAAAGCTGTTCAAATAGCAATAAAAAATAATCCTAAAATAAAAGAGTCTCTTTTTAATAAAAGAGCAGCAATGGAAGAAAAGAGAAGTGCATTTTCAGATATGTTACCAAAAATTTCTGCTGAATATAAATATCTACATCTTCGAGATGATCCCTTTGTATATTTTAAAATAGGACCACAAGAGAATAAATTTGTCACAGGGTATAGAAATACATACTCATGGAATATTTCATTGGTCCAACCTATTTTTACTGGTTTTGCACTTTTATCAAAATATGAGATATCTGCATTTGGACTTGATAGGGAAAAATTGTCAGCAGAGCTAACAAAACTAGATGTGGCCTTTGAGGTAAAACAGGCATATTTTAATGTATTGCTTGCCAGAAGACAGCTTGAGGTAATGGAGGAGGAAGTAAGACAATTAAAAAGCCATTTAGATGACGCAAAAAGTTTCTATTCCCAGGGTATAATCCCCAAAAACGACCTTTTGAAATCAGAAGTGGCCTACTCTCTGGCAAAACAAAAATTAGTTAGGGCAAAAAGTGATTTGTCTGTTGCGAGATCAAACCTAAACAGAATTTTAAACAAAAATATCCTTGATCTTTCCTATGAAATTCAGGACGTGGATACAATGCCATTTTTCTCTCAAAGACTTGATGAATTAATAAAAGAGGCCATGAAAAAAAGGCCAGAGATAATTGCAATGGACAGGGCAATTAAGCAGGCAAACTGGGGGATTAAACTTGCCAGAAGTAGGTTTTTCCCAACTGTCTCTATTTTTGGTGAATATCAAAGACAGGGTGAAGGTTTAGGTGCAACAGAAAATAAATTTACAAATGAGAAAAATTTGCTCCTTGGAATCACTGCCAAATGGGAATTTTTTGAGTCTGGAAAGAAATTTTTTGATGTAAGAAAAGCCAAGTGGAGATTGGAGTCATTGAAGGAGAGAAAAAAGGGACTCAAAGATCAGATAGCTGTTCAGGTAAAAAAGGCATATGAGGACCTTATGGTTGCAAAGATAAATGTAGAAACAGCAAAAAAATCGCTTTCCCAAGCAAGGGAAAATTATAGGGTAACAAATGAAGGGTACAGGGTCCAGGTGAATACATCTACAGATGTTTTAGATGCAAGGGCTTATTTAACCCAGTCAGAGATGAATTACTATGGGGCACTTTATGGGTATCATGTGGCACTTGCTGCTTTAAAAAGGGCAATTGGCGAATATTAAATTTTGCAGAGAAGTTAAGAAAAATACAGCCTTATCAAAACATAGAGAGCCATATGTCAATATAGATGGAGGGAATAGTAGATGGAAAATAGAAATAATGAAAGGGCAAGAAAGGGAACTAAGATCATTATTATATCTGTAATTATATGTGGATTTATCTTTTTTCTCTATTGGTTTTTTTATTTGAAAAATTTTGTGACTACTGATGATGCATATGTTCAGGCAGATAGTAGTTATGTTAGCAGTAGAATTCCAGGAACAATAGAAAAAGTATATGTTAAAAATGATGATTATGTTAAAAAGGGTAATATTTTAGTTTTGTTGGATCCAGCAATATATAAACTAAAAGTAGAACAATTGCAAAATAAATTAGAATCTCTTGATTTTAAAATAAAAAGTACAGAAATTGATTTAGATATATTAAAACACAATTTAAAAAAGAATATAAAAAAGGCACAAAATGATATGAACCTGGCACTTGATGAGAAAAATAGAATAAATACAGAAATAAAGTCATTAGTAGCCCAGAAAAATAGTTTGGAGCAGGATCTTTATCTGGCAAGATTACAATATAAAAGATATAAAAGACTATATAAAAAACATACAATATCTAAAGAAAAGTTTGATGAAGTAGAGACAACTTATAATAAGCTTAAGTTTCAGATTGATTCCATAACACACAAAATTGCTTCTTTAAAGATAATGGAACATGAGTCCAACAAAAAGATAAAAAACGCCAAAATTGCCATGTCAATAGCAAGAAAAAATGAATTAAAGATTTTATCTGCAACAGAGTCTTTGAATAGTTTGAAAAAGGAGAGGGATTATGTAAGGGCCTCACTTGATGAGGCCAAGTTGCAACTGAGTTATTGTAAAATAAAGGCACCTATTTCAGGCTATGTGGCTGGATCTAAGCTACAAAGGGGAAATAGGGTTTTGCCTGGTCAGGTACTTATGGTTATTGTACCTCTTGATAAGGTATATGTTGAGGCAAATTTTAAAGAGACACAGCTCACCAACATAAGGATAGGGCAAAAAGCAGAGATAAGGGCTGACATGTATCCTCATGTAACGTTTTACGGTCATGTTATTGGTATAAGGGCAGGAACTGGTCAGGTGTTCTCGCTTTTGCCTCCTGAGAATGCTTCTGGAAATTGGATAAAGGTGGTTCAGAGGATTCCAGTAAAAATTGAATTAGATGATTATGTTTATAAAAAAAATCCTTTAAGGCTGGGGTCATCATTGGTAGTAAAAGTTGATATAAGGGACAGATCAGGAAAAACCCTTAGGTAACTGAAGTGGATACAATAATAGAACAGAGCACTCCATCTGTAAACAAGTGGGTTATTGCCTTAACTGTAATTTTGCCTACTTTTATTGAAGTAATGGATACAAGTGTGGTGAATGTATCTCTTCCCCACATTCAAGGGGGGTTAAATGCTGGTTTAGATGAATCAACCTGGGTGCTCACTTCATATCTTGTTTCCAATGCAGTGATTATTCCTATTACTGGTTTTCTGTCAAATATACTTGGCAGAAAACGCTATTTAATTGGGTCAATAATTTTGTTTACCTTTGCTTCAATGCTTTGTGGAAGTGCTCCAACATTGGAGATATTAGTTCTTGCACGTATACTTCAGGGAATTGGCGGAGGAGCGCTCCAGCCTATTTCCCAAGCCATATTGTTAGAGAGCTTTCCAAAAAAAGAGCATGGCATGGCCATGGCCATATTTGGAATGGGCGTTGTTCTTGCGCCAACAATTGGACCTGTGGTTGGAGGCTGGATAACGGATAATCTTTCATGGAGATGGGTGTTTTACATAAATCTACCCATAGGTATCTTATCTGTTTTTATGACCATTTTATTTATTTTTGATCCCCCGTATATAAAACAGAGAAAACATGATAGAATTAATTATTTTTCCCTTATGCTGCTGTTTTTATGGGTTGGTTGTCTCCAGATAGTTCTGGATAAGGGGCAAAGGGAAGACTGGTTTGAATCTAACTTTATCATTACCCTTAGCATTATATCTTTAATTAGTTTTCTCATATACATTGTACGGGAAATCTATTCTGATGATCCAATTTTAGATATTTCTGTTTTCAAAGATAAAGTATTTTTGGCTGGAAATTTTATTTTGTTTACAGGGTTTATGAGTTTTTTTGGAAGTATTGTCCTTTTGCCATTATTTTTGCAGAATCTGATGCATTACACCGCTTTCTGGGCTGGGTTGGTGTTAGGGCCTAGCGGACTCGCCACCATGATTGTTATGTTTATGGTTGGACGTCTGTTAAATAGGGGAACTCCTCCATATCTTTTACTTATGCTTGGTCTTTTGTTGATATCTTTTTCAGTTATTTTAATGGGGAGATTTACCTTAAATGCTGGTTTTTGGGAGCTTTGTTGGCCCAGAGTTATGCAGTCATGCGGTATGGGTATGTTTTTTGTGCCACTTACTGCTGCAACATATGTAAATATTCCAAAGGAAAAAATTGGAAATGCATCCAGCATATTTAACTTGCTTAGAAACCTAGGTGGGAGTTTTGGAACTGCCATTGCTACCACTTATCTTGCTAGAAGTGAGCAGTTTAATCAGACCATGCTTGTTAAAAACGTTGTGCCATATAAAGAAGAGTTTTGGGGCCTGTGGCATAAGGTTGTTGGATTTTTGCATTATCCTATTTCATTCCCAATTCCAGATTCAAAACCCCTTGCCCTTATATATATGGAAGTTAGAAGGCAGGCAGGTATGCTTGCATTTAATGACAGTTTTATTTTTCTAGGGACAATAACTATGTTTTTGGTCCCTCTTGCTTTAATTTTAAGAAGAAAGTAAAAAGATTTGCCTTATGCTTACTATAAGATGCGCTAAGTGCAAGAAAAAACTCTGGAAATACCGAAAAATCGGAAAGGGCCAAGTGCTTAGATGTCACAAAGACAGGATAACCAAGGCCTTTGGATGGGATGAGAAAGATGGGAAAATACTTTGTCCCAGGTGTAAAAACCCAATTGGTATTGATAAAGGGTCTTTTTTTAAGATGATTGCAAAAAATTTTGTGTATACAGG